>JALRFC010000020.1 GCA_023253875.1 Candidatus Kapaibacterium sp. | reverse complement strand
ATTTTTCGCTGAACCACGAATCTCACCATCAATGTCATGTGTTACTTCTGTAAGATTTGTACCGGCATTATTCAAGATAGAACCAATCTTAGCAACTTGACGCAAGTTCACTACTGGCTCTTGACCCATTCTCTTCAAAGTATCTGTCTTAGAACTAAAGAAGTTACCAACGAATGATTGATCATCTTGACCTGTCCAATTATACCATTGATCTCTTGTTTGATATTCATTCTGACAGCTCGCGAGGAGAATTTGACTCAATGTATCGATTTCAATGAATCTCATGAATGAACCTTGCGCTACCCAATTTCCGCTAATATCGCGTGAAGCAGCCCAAGCAGCATTGTAGTTTGATTTCAAACCACCACTATATGATGGAAGAAGACCAGCATAGAGATATGCAGAATTTGGATAACCTGCTGTCATAGACGCTGCATGTAGTGGAGCTGTAACAACTACTGCATTATTCATCAATTTGGATTCGCGGGCATTCAACAATGCGATACCAACTGCTGCTCCTCTTACAAATGATGCCAATGTACTTAATGAGTCATCTTGGATCAAAACTGTATTATTAGCAACCAAATCCTCACGTGTGAAATAACGACGAGCATCTTTTGTTGAGTTAAATGCAAATCTTGGATTAATCAATGAATTCAAGTTTGTTGCATCAAGTGTTGATGTCCAACCACTATTTCTATCTGTTGTAAGTTGAATACCTGTTCTATGTGTTACAGAGTTTCTAACAATTGATCCGGATGGGAACAATACACCGCGACGCAAATCAAAGATCACATTACCAATAACTTTTGTACGCTCAGGAACATTTGGTTGAAGTGTATTTTCCAAGATACCTGTTTGTGAGAAGTTGTTTTGGCTTTGATTAACTAAGATACCACGTGTATGATAGTATCCACGGACATCATTGATTTCATTAAAGCTGATCTCTGTATTAATATTGTTATAGCCAAGAGCTGTGCTCAATGTATCTGTCCAAAGACCGGCTTCAATACCTGAGTTTTCGTCGAATACATATGTAGATGTTCCGAAGATGAATGTACCAGCAACATTATAAATTTTGTTGCGGCTGATTTTTGATCCATCTTCATATCCAATAAATACACCTGTACGTCCAACTTTGGAAATGATATTTCCTGAGATTTCTGTACCACTATTATAGTAGCGAACAAGTTTATTGCGCTCTTTCAAAACACCGATACCGATTGACATTACACCAATACCAAAACCAGTGATTTCATTGTTTTGAATCTTGTTTTCTTTATTACCACGATAGGTAATATTGTTTTCTACAATAACTGTATCCAATCCGAGACGGTTTGAACCGAATTGATCTGCAGGAGGTACATTTCTTTGAACGATACCAGCACTGAAGAATGATGGAGGCGTAGTTGCAGTATTTGAGTCACGTGGGAACAACATGTTTGACTGATCAATAGCAACTCTTGGAATTGATGACCAGAATTCTGTTTCAGGAGTGGAAGGATCCATCTCAATCAAACAGTTTTTAACTGTTGTATTATAAGTTCTATTACCAAAATAAACAACTGCTCTACGATTTGCAGGAGTCTTAAGTCTCAAACGAAGTGACTTTTGTGCACCACCGTCAAATGTGATATATCCAGGATAATTCGCATTTGATTTAGTTGGGAATTCACGATACACAGCGTATTGATTCCAAGGTGTTGAAGATTGACCAAATTGGATACCAACACCGTTTGGACTGTTCAATTGAATGGTAACGCCTGCACGAAGAAGACCAACTGAGTTAGGATCAGGTCTGAATGTAACAGGAGCATTAGGTCCAACACCAATCATATTTGATGTCAAATCAAGTGCAGGTTCATTATTATCAGTACCGCTCACAGTATAGAATGCATCAGTAAACAAGAAGTTTACAGGACCTGATACACCACGTGAATACAAAGCATCTACTGCTGCTTTGATTGTCGTAAAGTTTTCTCTACCTGGTTGTGGTACAGTACCAATAGTATATGTACCATTCAAACGATCATTGATAGTAAATGTATAGCAACTTCTGTTATTAGGAGCATATTGATCTCCACTTGCAAACGTTTCAATACAAATTTCAAGTTGACCTGGTGTTGAAGGAATGAATTCTTCAAAATATGCAGGGAAAATATTGTAAGAACCACTAGGTACTTCAACATTCACTGTTGATTGAGCAATAACATTGCCATTTAAACGGGCTGTCATTTGCACAGGAATTTCGTCAACATTCAAACCATTATTAGCAATAATAGCTACTGGCTTGATCGGACGGCCGGTATACAAAGCACCTGCAGATGGGCTAAGCAATGAACGTGCTTCAAAGTCATTTAAGTACCACATGCGGAACTTATATCCACAGTCTGAATTTGGCAATCTATCATTCGCTTGTTGTTGATCCACTGCAAATTGTGAATCTTCTGTTTCCATTAATCGTGCTTTCACAACGATACAGAATGAATCTGGGCTGGAAGGTACGAATGAAGTTGGGAATAACACTTCATCAATTGCTGAAGTTAAAATACCAGTTGCTGGAAGACCACCGCCTAAATCAGTGCTACGTTCAACACTATCTGCTTTGATGATAGCTTGTGTAACAGCATTACGGATTTCATAATATGCTTTATAACGAGTAATCGCTTTCAAACCAACATTCATAAAGCGGGCTCTTACAGGCACAGATCCAATATACTGTTGTCTCTTTGCTGGTAGTGGTGATTCAATACTAGAAACAGTTATATCACGATTAACAGCAATGTTAAATGGATATTCAAGATTCTGCGTAGAAAGTACATTACCTGCATTCAACAATTCATGTTTGATAACAACTTTATAGGTCCCACCAACAGCACCAACAGTTGTAAATGTTCCTGTTGAGCCTGATGCCATGATACCTGCTGCTGCTTGTGCTGCATATACCAATTTTGTTGAACCAGGAGCGACGGGAATTGTTTTTGATGTTGGAGCAGCAGGGTCACGCATTTCATACACTACTGTACCTGCATTTTGACCTGCAACATTTAATGTTTGAATTTCATAGGTAAATCTTTGTGAAAAACCTGCAACATTCAAACGATCGATTTCTACGGATGGTTTTGGGAATGCAGCACTGGAGCCATCAAATACTTGACCAACTTCCAATACGATTGGGCTTGCAGTAATTCCTGGGAAGTTTACTCCACCAGGCCATGCATTTGTGATTGAACCACTCAAAATCGAAACATTATAGTCTTCTGTTTCTGAGTAGGTCAAGCTAGCACATGGGTCAATTGTTGTACCGGCAGAAGCATAGGAACAGCGAACACGCATTCTGGTTGTACCAGGCAATGCTGTTGTTGGAATAACAAAAGATCCAGTTTGAGTAACTCCCGCTCCAATAGCAGCAGGTGAAGCATACATACTTTCAGCTGCTTCAAATGTACCATTCTGATTAAAATCAATCCAAATTCTAATCCCTTGTGAATAGAATGGATTTATTGTCGCACTAAAATTGTATGACTGACCTGCCATGATTTGAGGTGCAGCAATAGAATTGAAATAGGAATATCCGGTACCATTAAGGTTATTACAGCCGGAATTCAAATTAGACAAGGTTGCAAATGTAAAGCTGTTGATATAGTCATCGAAACTGCAACCTGAACCTGTCAGGGGTATACAATAACTTTGAGCTTTCATCTGAGAACCAGTACCCGACAGGATAAATAAGGATATAATTGCATATCCAATAAATCCAATGAGTCTTTTCATTCGGTTCATAAATACTCCCGATGAATTGTGTAAATAATTAGTAAAATATTTGAAAAGTATGTTCTCTGTTGCAATGTTTATGGATATTAGAAATCAAAAATATCAAGTATTGATTTCGAACTGCCATTCAACATACATCTAAATCCCTGATAGACAAGGATTTACGCTTATCACTTTCGTAATATGCAAAAATGTCTCGGAGAGTGTCTACCCTCCAATGAACTAAAATAGGTAAAACAGTATATTCTGACAAGAAAAAAAATATCCACATCAGAATGTTGCGTAATTAACAGTAGTGATTTCAGATTTGTAAAAAAATCACAATATCTGAATTCAATTCCCCAAATATTCTGCCAACAAGCACCATGCCAAGTCTATTCTTTCCTGATCCACGAGCGTAGAAATTGCCTTTTCAAGCTCTTCTGAAGTCACATGTGCATCCACAATATGCGGCATGCCTGAAATTGTAATCAATTCTTCCTTGACCAGTGAAAAGTTCATATTTGATTTTTGGGGAATTTCTTTAATTCCCGCCAATTTGGCCAATTGCGCACCGGTCAATACATTGCTCTGCTTTATGAATTCAGGCAATGCATCAATTCCTATTCCATTCCATTTTGGCTTAAATACTTCAAAAATGGCATCTCCATATGCTCGGCAGTAATAGTCATATCCCATCCTTGCAACGAGATCTAACTTTTGTGGATCTATCTGTTCATTGGTAAACACCTTCTCATCGGCATGAATTATAACTACTTCGAGAAGCATGATATTGCCATTGCCACCCAATTCCCGCTTTAAAGCAATGGTTTCTATGAGCTTACATTCCATTTGAAATGGTGATTCCATAACCCTTGGAGCTTTTACTTTGTGAGATTCAATTGGGTGCAAACCGGATTTTTCAAATTCATTGATATCAGGCGGGAATTCACAGGAAGCCAGACTGATCTGCTCTGCCATGTCATATGTAACAGCATTGATGGTACATTCACCTGTTTCGATGATATTGGTATATGTGTCTTTAATCTTTCCTGTTGCCGCAGAAATTGCAGGCCCAATCGCCACTATCGGCGGATTGGATGCATAGGCATTGAAAAAACTATATGGGGCAAGATTCAGAATACCATCAGTGGAAATCGTCGAGACGAGGGCTATAGGCCTTGGTGCGACACCACTGAGCAAAATCTGATGCATCTCTCTTTTGGGCACTTCACCCGGAATGAATTCCAGAAATTTCTTATTCATGAATTGATCTCCTCATCGGAGGATACTGAAATGGTTCTATGGTCTCAGATTTGCCTGTCTCGCGATCAATGGTCAAAACAACACCACTTAACTTGGCATCGTGTTCAGCCATTTCATATTTATGAGCAGTTTGCAGTAGTAGTCGTTTCAGTGCCACTTCCTTACTCATTCCAAGGACGGAATCATAGGGTCCCGTCATTCCAACATCGGAAATGTAAGCTGTTCCTTTGGGCAAAATGGTTGCATCAGCTGTTTGTACATGTGTATGAGTTCCGAGCACAGCGCTCACTCTCCCGTCCAAATGCCAACCCATGGAAATTTTCTCGGCAGTCGCATCGGCATGAAAATCCACAATGATAATCGGGGTTTTCTCACGTAACTTGGCAATAGCATGATCTGCTCCACGAAATGGACAGTCTATGCTTTGCATATATGTTCTGCCTTGCAATTGCAAAACTCCAATGGCAGGGAGATTGGGCAATTCCAATATTGTCATACCCTTCCCAGCATTGCCCGGAGGATAATTATATGGTCTTAATACCATGGGATTCGTTGCCAAAAGGGGTCTAGATTGCCAATTTTCCCAGATATGATTTCCCGTTGTGATGACATGTGCACCCAAAGCAAAAAGTTCATTTGCTTCTTTTTCGGTCACACCTTTCCCATTGCAGATATTTTCACCATTGAGAATGACAATATCCGCATGATGTTTATCAATAAAGCTTTTAAGAAATAATCTGACAGCATTCATGCCGGGATTTCCGACAATATCGCCAATGAAGAGGATGGTTAGTGTTTTAGACATATTGGACAGTAAGAAGTGAGACATTGTCAAATTACGGAATTGAAATTCATATCCATTCCAATTTCAATAAGTCAATATCTTTGCTGAATTCAGGAGCAGAATGTGACACATGGCATTTCTATATTGTATTTACTCATCACCGCAATCCTGTGGAGTACGGGCGGACTATTGATTCAATCCATTGATGCCCATCCTTTTGCAATTGCCGGTGGCAGAAGCATGATTGCAGGTGTATTATTGTGGGTATATCTACGGAAACCACGGTTCACATTCTCCAAAGCCCAATTGGCAGGTGCGCTATTTTATGCATTGACTGTCATACTATTTGTACTCGCAAATAAACTCACCAGTGCCGCAAATGCGATTTTACTCCAATATACAGGGCCGATTCATGTTGCATTGTTTTCATGGATGTTATTAAAAGAAAAAGTGACCAAAATAGATTGGCTCGCAATCATTGCGGTGATTGTTGGTATGTGTTTGTTCTTTATGGATGATATATCCACCGATGGCATGCTCGGCAATATAGTTGCGATATTGGCAGGCATGGCTTTTGCCGGACTCGCCATTTCGCTTCGCATGCAAAAAGATGAATCGCCACTGGAATCTATTTTACTCGGCAATATTGTCACCTGTCTATTTGGCTTCGCATGGCTATATCAATCCATGCCAATGAATCAGGATTCAATGATTGGACTACTCTTGCTCGGAATTGTACAACTAGGGATCCCCTATATTCTGTATGCAAAAGCAATTCAGCATGTAACCGCACTTGAGTCCATTCTCATTCCCGTCCTAGAACCATTGCTCAATCCATTGTGGGTATTTTTAGCGTCCGGGATTATTCCCGGTTATGGCGCATGCATTGGAGGCGCAATCGTTGTCACTGCCATTATTGGAAGAAGCATAGTACAGATTGTGAGCAAACGATGACAGAGGAAGAGAAGAAACTTATCATCGCCGTGCATGAGCAAACATGCAAGGATGGGAAAGAGTATTATCGAGATCCCAAAACAGGCAATCTTGTATTTACAAGAACGAAGCATCTTCGGAGAGGATATTGCTGTAAGAATCGATGCAGACATTGTCCATATGGGTATAATCCCGAAGCTTTATGATGTCTAGAATAAGAACTATCAAAACGATACTGTAAATTTGCCTCAGTCCATTATATTCAACCATTGAATCTTCATGCGCCTTTTATTCCTGCTTATCACATTTGCACATCTGTGTTGTCTCTCTCTGAATGCTCAATCAATCATTCGAGGCACGATAACGGATAAGTCAACGAAAAAACCTATTTCATCTGCAACGATACGGGTGATGGGTACCTACTATGGTGCAATCTCAGATGCAAATGGCGTCTATTCCATCAAGAAAATTCCTGCCGGCAAAAATTACACATTGGAAATCACACGCATTGGATTTCGAACAATCAAAAAAACAGGAATTGCACTTGGCAAGAAAGATACACTTTCATTGAATTTCATGATGGAAGAATCAAATGTTGCTCTTGATAAAGATGTCATTGTCATTGGTGAAAGACCACTCGTTGATGTTGAGGAAACGCAAAGTTTGCGCGCTGTGAATCGTGAAAATATACAGCAAATGGTTGCCGAGAATGTCACCGATGTTTTGACACAGCAAACAGGATTGGTTGCACAAAACAAAGAGATCTTCATTCGTGGTGGACGAGGATATGAAGCCGCTTATCTTCTTGATGGAGTTTCGATACAGGATCCACTCGCCGGAACAGGATTTGGTTTACAATTATCTGCGAATTCACTACAAGAAGTGGAAGTGATCACCGGTGGATTCAATCCTGAATATGGTCAGGCAACAAGTGGAATCATCAATATCAAAACACGTGAAGGCGCATCTAAATATGAAGGTTCCGCTGCTTTACGCAGAGCATGGAGAATGTTCGAAAGAAGTGCAAGAGATCGTGATACCAATTCAACATTTTTGACAGATATCTTGGAGTTGACATTCTCAGGACCCGAACCAATATCTTCACAAGTACTTCCTGCACTTGGCATCACATTGCCCGGTAAAATCAGCTTCTTCACAAATTTTTATGGGAATGCTTCTGATGATCTTGTTCCTGAATTTGCAAGAGCTCCCGTGAAGACTTCGCTCTTCTCCAATGATTTTGCTTTGCGACAAGACAATGGTATAAATATGATGGGAAAATTGACATGGACATTTTCTCCGTCACTTCGATTCACCTATACACATACCAGAAATCTCGCACTTAATCGCAATACCAGAACCGTACAAACAAATTTGGAATATGTGGTACCGGATCCGGGTTATCAATTTCCATTTCAAAGTAATTTTGATGGCGCCTTGTCATATGCCACCATGCAGAAATTACATTCTTTCACGATGTATCATTCACTCGGCCCCTCGACGCTCTATGAAATTCGTGTTTCGAATTTCTTCACACACTTGAAGGTTGATGCAAATGGAAGATCATTCTCTGACTATACAGAGCCACAAGATATTCCACAAATTCCGGCTGACTATTATGATACAGGTGACAGTACCAGACTCGGTATCATTCCAGGAGATGGTTTTTTTGATGCCGGAAATGGTTTCATTTGGCGAGAACATTATATGGATGAGTGGACCGTGCGTGGCGATCTTACAACATTCCTTTCAGAAAAAAACAAAATCAAAACCGGTGCTGAATTACGTTTTCAGGAATTGCAACAAGCTGAAATATTTTCTCCTTGGCTTGGTCCTCTCGGCTTGAATAATGATATCTTCAAAACCAATGCAACAGTTGGTGCATTATATGCTCAAAACAATATCTCATTCAAAGGATTGATTCTCAATTATGGAATGCGACTCGATCTTTGGGCACCCGGAGCCTTGGTTGACAATGCCATTGAAAATGAGAATATTCCAACCATAACAGATAATCAAAGAGAATCCTATCGCGAGGGTACATTCGGCATGTTCGGTAGAAGATGGAAAGCACGTCTCAGCCCTAGACTCGGCGTTTCACATCCGATCACAGAAAATCAAATGCTTTTCTTCAGTTATGGTCATTTCAATAAACTACCACGTCCGCAATTTGTCTATGCAAAGTTGTCTCCACAAGCAGCAGGATCATCATTTCAGCGTTATGGAAATCCTGATCTAAGTTTTGAAACAACAATCAGTTATGAATTGGGCATACGTAATCAATTGACTGAAGATGATGTGCTGACAATTACTGCGTATTATAAAGACATTTTTGACTATGTGACTTCCCGCAGAATTCAAAATCAAAATCCACGTTTGCTCGGTGGATCATTCACGACATATATCAATGGTGATTATGCTCGTTCTCGCGGACTTGAAATCGAATATAAAAAACGCATCAGCGATTGGTTCACCGGAATGTTCTCCGCAACATATTCGGTCGTCACAGGTAAATCTTCTTCTGCAGAACAAGCCGCACTTGTTGATAGAGGTCTCACAGCTGAAAGAATCACTGAAGATTATATGCCTTGGGACAGACCATTACAAATGAATGCCACTGCAAATTTCAGTGCGAGAAAAGGCAAACCATTCTTGGGAATTGACGGACTTGATGAACTCAATGCATTCATTAGATTCTTCTATCAGTCTGGAATGCGTTATACTCCCCAAGTACCGGTGATTGATCCATCAACAGGCAAACAACAAGTACTTGACAATGGAAGACCGGTCTATCGCATTGATGAACAAAGACCATTCGGCGCAATCGGCGATCCTTGGTGGTGGATTGAATTGAATATTCAAAAAACACTTCGCATAGGTGGCGCACCAATCATATTGACACTTGAGGTGATTAATCTTTTTGATACAAAAAATTCAACAATCCTGAATCCAGTAACAGGCAAATCCTATGAATACGGTGATCCAACTCCACTCGGTATGAATGATCCACTATATCCTGATTTGCAGTCTCCCCTATCACCCTATCAATTCAATCCGGCGCGCTATCTTACTCGTAGAACAGTGCGACTTGGATTTTCTGCTGGTTTCTAATCTATGATGCAAGAAGCTTCCATAGAGACAGCATATCTGCATTGCAAGCATGTGACATATCATCATGCAAAGACATTCTATTTCGCTTCTCTTTTTTTGGGTAAAGAAAAGAGAAAAGCATGTTATGCCGTATATGCTTTTTGTCGATATGTTGATGATTTGGTTGATAATGCGCCGAAAGAATCTCTCATGCAAGATACAGTGCAACTGGTTGAGAAATGGAGATGTGCAATCAAACATGTATATGATGGGAGATTACAGGATTCTTTGGATGAAGGAACACAGCTAGTCATGATGGCATGGGCTGATACACTTAACAGTTATAAAATTCCCGGCAATTTACCAGAGGAACTGATCGAAGGTGTTTTGATGGACACCTATCTCGATCGCTTCGAAACTTTTGATGATCTCTACACTTATTGTTATAAAGTTGCTTCTGTTGTCGGCTTGATGACATCAGAAATTTTCCGCTATTCACATCCTGATGCACTCAAGCATGCCATTGATCTTGGCATTGCAATGCAACTCACGAATATCTGTAGAGATATTGCTGAAGATGCTGATCGCGGGCGAGTATATCTTCCCCAAAAAGAGCTTAAACAGTTCGGAGTCCTAGAATCAGATATTCTTCAAAAGAAATGTACACCTGAGTTTCAAGCGCTCATGAAATTTCAAGTGGAAAGAGCAAATTCCTATTATGATAGCGCGGATATAGGAATTGCTTATTTGGATGATGATAGCAAGTTGACAGTTCAATTAATGAGTACGAATTATCGCAGAATTTTGAATAAACTTGTTTCAATGAAGTATAATCCTTTCATTGAAAGAGCGCATCTCACGTTCACTGAAAAATTACTCGCCGTACCAAGAGCATATCTACAAACTCATTCCATGAAATCATGAATATTCTCAAACCAATATGTTTACATGAAGGCGATACCATCGGTATTATTTCTCCTGCTTCACCGCAAAGAGATCCTGCTCGATTGGAAAGAGGTATTGCATATTTTGAATCCAAGGGATATACTGTCAAGCTTGCTAATAATGCACTCAAATCTAATGCAGGATATTTAGCTGGAACAGATGAAGAAAGGATTGCCGATATAGAATCCATGTTTTCTGATGATTCCATAAATGCAATCTTTTGCGCACGAGGTGGATATGGAACCACACGCATTCTTTCTCGATTGAATTATGATATCATCAGATCGAATCCAAAAATATTTGTCGGATTTTCAGACACAACTGCATTGCAATCTGCGATATTTTCAAAGACAGAACTCATCACCTTTTCCGGCGCTATGCCATCGGTTGATTTTGCAGATGACATTGATCCATTTACAGAAGAATCTTTTTTCTCCGTTTTAACACAAGATATTGCCGATAAAACACTGCATATTGATTCTCATCACTCATATCATACAGGACAAGCGAATGGTAGATTGATTTGCGGAAATCTTTGTCTTTTGGCAACTCTATGTGGGTCAGATTTTCTCCCTGATATGCATGATACACTTTTGATGATTGAAGATATTGGAGAGGAGCAATATCGCATTGACAGATATCTTTCTCAATTAGAATTATCCGGTCATTTAAATACCTGCAATGGCATTTTGATTGGTGACTTTACGCCACCATCAAATCCAATTACCACTGTTCCCCACAGAAGCTATGAAGAAATATTTTTAGACTATGCAAAGCGTTCAGGAAAGCCAATGTTGGGCGATATTCCTTATGGTCATATCAAGAGAAAATTGACTCTACCCTTTGGCATTCGTGCTGAAATAGATGCAAATAATGGGAAGATTACTTTTTTGGAATCTCAGTTTTCTTGAGTCAGGGGATAAACACCTTACTTAGGCCAGGCTCGATGCGCTCAAGATTACGAAGTGCTGTTGAACTAATATGTTCATATTCTTTGTCACATTGAATGAATACCACTTTCAATTGCGGATACATCGTTTCCATGAATCGTAATTGATTCACTTCATAATCCAAATCATCCCCATTTCTTAAACCCTTGACCAATGTCACATTTGCATATTGACTATGTTCCTTGATCAGATTTGTGAGGAGCCCGGTAAATTCCGTGACTTCATATTTTCGTAGTATTTCTGGATTCCATTCTATGGGTTCATGTTCTTTCTCAGGATTCATACCCCTTGCGATTATCACTTTTTCGAATATCGCCGATGCTTTTTGAACGATATTCAAATGTCCCAAATGAAATGGATTGAAAGAACCGGCATAGATTCCGATATTCGGCCTCATTTTCTCTACATACTCTATGATTGCTTCTGAATCAGGTATGGTTTCTAGATATGCAATGCGGGCTTCACGAAGAAGTGGGAAAGGGACATCTTTAAAAGCTTGAAGCAATACAGACTCAAATACCAATCGTTTTGCAATGCTATTATGTTCTTTGATAATAGCATCAAATTCTCTAAAACGATTATGGAGATTATAGTTCATGTATTATCCCAAAACAATGCGGGGCAATACTCAGCGCATTGCCCCACTTGATTATCAGATTGCTTCCACTATCACAGCACTTGCTTCTCCGCCACCGATACATAAAGTGGCAAGTCCGTATTTCTTTCCATGTCTTTTCAATGCATGAAGTAATGTTGTGAGTACTCGCGCACCAGATGCACCAATGGGATGTCCAAGAGCGATTGCACCACCATGTACATTCATTTTTTCTACAGGAATACCGAGTGTTCCTTTTGCCGCAAGTGCCGTCACTGCGAATGCTTCATTCACTTCAAACAAATCAATATCTTCTATGCTCATTCCAGCTTTCTTCAATACACTTTGAATTGCGTTTATTGGCGCCGTATTGAAATCTTGTGGTTTATGGGCAAATGATGCTTGAGCAATGATTTTTGCAATTGGTTTCAATTGATGTTTTTGGACAGCTTCTTCCGATGCCACAATGATTACGGCCGCTCCATCATCAATAGAACTTGCATTTGCGGCTGTGACTGTTCCATCTTTTGTGAACACTGGTTTGAGCGATGGGATTTTATCAAATTTTACTTTGCCGGGTTCTTCATCTTCGGCGATTGTGGTGTTGCCTTTTTTGTCTTCGATGATCACAGGAGCAATTTCATCAGTAAAAGCACCTGATTTTTGTGCTTCGATTGCTCTGGAATAACTCATGATTGCATACTCATCTTGCATGGTTCTATCAATGGAACATTCCGTTGCGCATTGCTCTGCGAAATTACCCATCGGTGCAAGTGCATATGCATCTGTCAAACCATCGAATGCCATGGAATCTACTACTTGGCCATTTCCATAGCGATACCCTGTTCTTCCTTTTGGAAGAAGATAGGGAGCATTCGTCATGGATTCTTGTCCGCCAGCTACAACTATCTCCGCATCACCACAACGTATTGCTTGATCGGCGAGCATGACTGATTTCAAGCCGCTTCCGCATACTTTGTTGATGGTGAGGCATG
>JALRFC010000209.1 GCA_023253875.1 Candidatus Kapaibacterium sp. | reverse complement strand
TGCAGGAGAATTCAAAGGTATTAAAGGGATTGCACATACTTTCACAGATATACGCATGTTCTTGGTGCATTTTGAAGAAGGTGGAGAATTCGATTATGAATGCCCTTCTTCATATACTGCCATCGCATTGAATATTGAGGGGGATTTATCCATAGAAGAGAGGCACTTTCCCACCCATCATTGTGCACTTTTTGCAAATGATGGAGAGAAAATAATACTGAAGGGAAAGACAAGCTCTACTGCTTTGATATTGATTGGCAAACCAATCCGTGAGGAAATCGTGGCTTATGGTCCATTTGTCATGAACACAAGAGCGGAAATAGCAAAAGCCTATGAAGATTTTACGACAGGACTTTTCGGCACATTATGAACCAAGAAGCAATCGTGAAAGAAAAGAGCCTGGCCTTATACATGCTTTGAAGTCTTCAATTGGCAAGGTATATTGAACTGGATACATGAGATATTCACAATCTTCATGCATACCGAACACATTTAGATAATCAAATGTGATAGCAGTTCTATTTGGATATAAAACCACATTATCGAGATGTAATTCTTGATCCAGATTCATCCCGCAATCTTGCATAGTTGTCAATTCATCTTCCGCATATTGTTTCAATTGCTCTATAGCCACTTCTTCTGCATGTGAATCTGCATCAATCTTTTTTGTGGCAAATACATGATCAATCAGATAATCAGTTAATTGAATCTCTTTATTTTTCATGAGATCAATCACATGATATGAAATCCATGGCCGATGACCATCATTTCTTTCTCGATATACTTTGATGGATGCAATTCCTTTTCTGACCATAAGAAACTGTATATCTGAAATACTATCTTGTGTTCCCTTCCCTTTTCTCAAGATATGAGGATCTATAGACACATGCAATGTTCTTGTGAACTCCGGTTCGGTTTTGAATAATCGTAATTCAGTTCCATATCCTTTTGCAGGTTTCCATGTACCATCAAATCCAAAGGCGGTCTCAATCAATGTGAATTGCTCTTTCACGACAGTTCTATTAGCCATGACCTTCAATACAATTCCCTTCTTTCCCCGTTCACCTTTGAAAAATACGGTATCTACCTCAACTCTACTTGTATACCAACCACTGAATTGCGAAGATTGATCTTCATGTAATTCCATCCAAATAGGTTGAATGGGACCTGTGCTATCAGCATCAAACCAACCTTCATAGAGTTCTGATTTGAGAACACTACATTGCATTAGCAGACATGCTAAGAGAAAAGATAGAATTCTATACATAGATGGTGAACGCATTATTATCTGAATTACCCCACAAGCCATGAAAATTACGCGTTTTTTCACGAATTTGCGGTCTACAAAATGTATGTATTCCATTTTTCAGACAATATCATTTTCGAGCAATGAAAGAAACACCTTTAATGCGACAGTACAAAGAGATGAAGGCAAAAAATCCGGATGCGGTAATGCTCTTCAGAATGGGTGATTTCTTTGAAACATTTGAAGAAGATGCAGTCATTGCTTCAAAGGTGTGTGGAATTACATTGACAAAAAGAAATAATGGCGATGCAGGTGAAGTGCCTTTGGCAGGATTTCCCCATCATCAATTGGATACCTATCTTCCAAAGCTTGTGAGAGCAGGATATCGCGTAGCTGTATGTGAGCAAGTTGAGGATCCCAAGCAAGCAAAGGGTATTGTAAAAAGAGATGTCATTGAAGTTGTCACACCGGGGATCGGACTCTATGATAAACTGCTCGATTCACAGAGCAATACCTATATCGCATCCATTGCCTCACATGCACATCGCTCAGGATTTCTTGTCTATGGAATTGCCATTGCGGATATTTCCACAGGTGAATTTCATACTACGGAGATAACCAGACATGCATTAGAATCAGTATTGGAATTATTCTCTCCCGCTGAGATTCTCATTTCACGTTCATTGTCAAGGGAATTAAGCGATCTATTGGATGATCTTCCGTTTGAACCTGCAATCACCAAAAGAGAAGATTGGATATTTGACATTGAGTTTGGTAGAGATATCTTACAAAGACATTTCAATACGCAAAATCTCAAGGGATTTGGGATTGATGAAATGACTGCCGGCATCATGTCTGCCGGAGCATGCTTGCAATATATCAATGAAACACAAAAACGTTCTGCATTACAGATTCAAACGATTTCGGTATTCGATCATGGAGACTTCATGCTTCTTGATCATGCAACGAGAAGAAATCTAGAGATTCTCACTTCCAATCATGATCAAAAACAAAGTACATTGCTTTCTGTGTTGGATCATACGCTTACTCCGATGGGAAGCAGACTGTTTAAGCGATGGGTAGCAAGACCATTACGAAAAAAAGAATTGATCGATGCCAGACTAACATGCGTTGATGTATTAACACAACAACATCATCATTTTGAAAGACTTGGGGATATACTCAAAACAATGGGTGATATAGAGCGATGTATCACAAAGATTTGTGCGGGCAAATCGGGTCCACGAGACATGATTGCTTTGAAACAAGGTTTGATTGTCATTCCCGAGATTAAACAAATTCTCTCTCAGCATCCGATATCTTTATTTCACTCGATTGCTGAACGATTGATTGATGTTCAGCCCGTCATTCATGCCATACAACATGCTTTGAATGATGAAGCTCCAGCACAGTTGGGTTCCGGAATTGCATTCAAAAAAGGATTTTCACCCGAATTGGATATATATCTTGAAGCGATGATATCTGGGAAAGACTGGATTCGAGAATATCAAGAAAGAGAACGATCTATCACGGGTATCAGTTCGCTCAAGATTGCTTCAAACAATGTATTCGGTTATTACATTGAAATTAGTAATACACATACATCAAAAGTACCGGAAGACCGATATCAACGCAGACAAACATTAGCGAATGCCGAGCGATATATCACGCAAGAATTAAAGGATATAGAAGTAAAAATCACATCTGCAGATGATGGGATTTCTGCACTGGAACAATCCTTATTTCAAGAATTGCGCATGAATATCATGCAATACACAGAATCCATTCAGATTATTGCAGCAGCTATCGCGGAGTTAGACTGTCTTCGAAGTTTTGCCTCTGTTTCAATGGCCTATCAATATGTCCAACCGACTATTTCAGAACATACAAATCTTGAAATAAAAGCAGGTAGACATCCTGTTGTTGAAAGAGCACTTTCACCTGCCAATCCATTCACACCAAATGATACATGTTTCACCGATGATGAAAAAATGCATATCATCACGGGTCCAAATATGGCTGGTAAATCATGTTATTTGCGACAAGTCGGTTTGATTGTATTGCTCGCTCAAATCGGCTGTTTCGTTCCGGCTGAATCTGCGGATATTGGATTAGTTGACAGAATTTTCACACGTGTCGGTGCGCAGGATAATATCTCTGCCGGTGAAAGCACCTTTCTTGTAGAAATGCAAGAAGCCGCGAATATCATGAATAATGCAACTTCCAGAAGCCTTCTATTACTCGATGAAGTAGGAAGAGGAACCGCAACATTTGATGGTATTTCAATT
>JALRFC010000208.1 GCA_023253875.1 Candidatus Kapaibacterium sp. | reverse complement strand
TTTCATACATGAAATCAAGCATTTTGTTCCAAGTCAAAAAACACTAAAGGACTTCATACACCATAATACTCTTCATGCATTTCAGCATAAGAAGTTTTTTGATGCAATATTTGAAGCATCGGAGATATTCGGATATAAAGTCACACTTCAATTGCATGACTATCGAGAATTGTTCCGCTTGGGCAGAATAAAAGAATATGCAATTGAAAAAGCAATCATCAAACATGCAGGTGAGACGGAGTTAAAGAACTGGACGCAGAAACTGTTGTTCCAGGAATATGATGAAAACATCAATTCCAATATTGGAGCACTGAGAAGTGAATGGAAAAGGGTATACAAAGTGGACATTGATTCGCTTGTGCATCCAAAACTCTATCGAGTGCTATCATCATATTTGGATCAAGGTATTGCACTTTGGGAATTTCCGGAAGTATCCGGAGGCTTCTTGAGCGATATGCGATCTGTAGTGGGAAATAGCAGTATTTCTTTGTTTCAACATACGGATGTTGAACAATTGTTTTTGAATCCTGCCATCACTGTCTATGATCTACTGACGATACTCATTGGTGATTCTCAGTATTTTCAACAATATGTATTCGATACAGTATTCAGTCATCCCGGATGGAGCGGGATCGTGTCTGTTATTGAAGATAGTCCTGATGCTTTGTTATTGAGAAGAACCATCACATTGGAAGACATGCTTCATTTGGAATTATGTCTAGAGCTTGATGCCATGCGCTCTGAGTATGGCAAACAATTACGACCTCTTTCTCTCACAACACAATATCCACCTCTGGATGTCCTTGGCTTTTATCCAAAAAAGGAATTGCATGTTATTCTCAAGATATGGCAGGAAGCTTTTGAGTGGAGCTATTATGATCAAGTATTGGGTGGAATTGTTGCCAATGCGAAGAAGCCCACTACAAAGACCAATGATACAGCTGTATTTCAAGCTGTATTTTGCATAGATGAACGAGAATGTTCATTACGAAGACACATTGAATATGTTGAACCAACATGTGAAACATATGGCGCCCCGGGATTCTTTGGAGTTGAGTTTTTTTTCAGAGGCTCAGGAGCACAATTTATTGAGAAATTATGTCCGGCTCCGGTTACTCCCAAACATCTGATCATTGAGAATGATCCTCATACACATATCGTAAAAGATATCATGCTGAGTAAAGACTCAATGACTTTGTTCAAGGGATTTGCAATGGTGATTGTTCTTGGAGTGTATTCCTTATGGAAACTCTTACAAACTCTGCTTCAACCCAAGATGGATTCCAGTATATCCGATGCTTTTTCACATGTGGGAAAAGAAAGTGAGCTGATTTTTGAACATACAAGTCCGGAACAATATGAATCCAATTTGCAAATCGGATTCACGATCGTGGAAATGGCTGATCGCATTGAAAGTTTTTTGTCATGTATTGGATTGACACATTCGTTCTCCTCCATAGTATACATAATGTCACATGGAAGCAGCAGTGCAAACAATCCTCATCACGGTGCTCATGACTGTGGAGCATGCAGTGGTCGGCCAGGATGTGTAAATGCTCGCGTATTTTGTAAGATGGCTAATCATTCAGAAGTTCGTTCCATACTAAGTGAAAGAGGGATAATCATACCTGATAATACTGTGTTCATCCCATGTATGCATGATACAGCAAGTGATCTGATTGAATATTATGATGAAAGTTGCCTTGCTGACTACCATCACAAAGTACATAATGCAATTAAACAACAATTTGAACAGGCACTTGATCTGAATGCAAAAGAAAGATCTCGTCGATTTGCATCAATTGATACCACAAGTTCTTTGAAGTCGGTTCGTAGAGCGATTGAAAAGAGGGCTTTTTCTTTATTTGAGCCCAGACCTGAATTAGGACATGGAACAAATAGTCTCGCAATAGTAGGGAGAAGACAAGTTACGCGTGGACTTTATTTGGATAGAAGAGCATTTCTTAATTCCTATGATTATTCAAAAGACCTCACCGGAGAATATTTAACAAAGGTGATGGCTCCAATAGGTATAGTATGCGGTGGAATTAATCTTGAATATTACTTTTCAAGAGTTGATAATGTAAAATTGGGATGTGGAACAAAACTTCCTCATAATGTTGTGGGCTTGTTGGGAATATCCAATGGGTATGATGGAGATTTAAGACCCGGTCTACCATGGCAAATGATTGAACCTCATGATCCCATACGCTTGATGGTGATTGTGGAGCATTATCCCGATATAGTCCTGAAAAGCATTCAATCTTCAGATGCAATGTATGAATGGTATAAGAATGAATGGGTACACATATCTGCATTGCATCCGGACACCGGAGATATGTATTATTTCTCGGATGGTCAATTCCATCAATATGACACATCTCATTCGGAGTTCCATGTGATGGATGACATTCATGAACTCTTCGAGAAAGCACCTGCAATGATGACAAGTCATATCACTCATTCCACTTTTGAAAATCTTCCCATTTATCAAATACAGAATAATAAACAATGAACATGATATTGATATTCTTGGTTATTCTGCCTTTCCTGGCATTCTTCACCACGCTGTTGTTCAAGAATTATCAGGAAAAATGGATTGCCCTCATAGCATCATCAGTGTCATTGACATTATTGATGCTTCATGCTTACATGCTCTTCGCTTATGTGGCTAATGGTTCGCAACCAATTTCTCAACCATTGATCACTTTGTACAAAACGAATGAGTATGGCTTTTCACTGGACCTGTTCTATGATTGGATTGGAGGGACATTTGCGATCATTGGCAATATGCTTTTTTGGGTGGTGAGTAGATTCAGCAAAACATATATGCATCGCGAATATGGATACAAAAGATTTTACAATCATTTCCTCCTCTTTTTTGCCGGTATCAATGTATTGCTCATGTCCGGTAATTTCGAAACATTCTTTCTTGGCTGGGAACTCGTTGGCATATCATCCTTTCTTCTCATCTCATTCTACCGCGAAAGATATTTGCCTATAAAGAATGGATTGAAAGTGATTTCATTCTATAGAATCGGCGATGTTGCATTGATAACTGCCATCTGGTTATTTCATCATGTGAATCCACATCATCTGGCATTTGATCAATTACAAAACAATCTTCTTACGGCTGATATTTTTCAGCATCATGGAATGGTCGTGTTTTTGGGCTCACTCCTTTTTGTGATTGCTGCAGGTGTAAAATCTGCTCAATTTCCCTTTTTCACATGGCTTCCCAGGGCAATGGAAGGCCCAACGGTTTCAAGTGCAATATTCTATGGCTCGATGTCCATACATCTCGGTGTCTTTCTGCTTCTGAGAACATTCCCATTATGGCAATATTCTGGGGAAGCCCGAATCATCATGGGCATCATGGGTGGATTGACTGCCATCATGGCAAGCTTGATTTCAATGGTGCAATCAACAGGCAAATCCCAAATTGCCTATGCCTCATGTGCCCAACTAGGATTGATGTTTATTGAATTATCACTTGGATTGCATGGCCTTGCCGTATTCCATTTTGCAAGTAATGCATTGTTTCGTACATATCAATTACTTTCTTCACCT
>JALRFC010000207.1 GCA_023253875.1 Candidatus Kapaibacterium sp. | reverse complement strand
AATGAAGTACCTATTGACAGAACGGGTACCGTGATAGATTCAATCACCATAGATTCACTTCAGAGAAAGTATATTCAATGCAATCCTAGGTCACTCGCATTTGAGACAGAATTTCCATCCAAGGAAATTGTCAAAAATGTTGATATAGAGAATATATCTGATACATTGACCATACCGATTACATCACTTCGATTGAAACATGGAAATAAGGGGTTTTCATTGTTTTCAGATAGTATGCAATTTGTTTTGACTCATAAAGGAATCTTAGGGAATTCCAAGTCCATCCCCATTCGATTCAATGCTCCACATGAAGGCAGATTTTACGATACTTTGCTCATCAATGATTGGAAGCATGTCTGTATTCCTCTAGCCGCAATTGTCAATAGTGGCACTGTTGTTTGGATTGAAGACATGGACTTCGGGAGCATTCCATTTGGTGAAGTACGAGATACCATCATTCGTATCCATAATTATGGCAATGAAACTGCTGTCATAAGCAATCTCATGTTCAAAGGCGATGATCCAACGGCTTTTGAGATAGTGCAGTCAATCAATCAACCCATTGCATTGGCTCCCGGAAATAGCATCGGTATAAAAATTCGAAGCAATTCTGATACACAAAATGAAGAAGTACAAGCAAGGCTCGAAGCAAGCATCTCCTATTCCGGAAAAGGGAATGTAAAAAAAACCGCACAGTGCAAGGCAAATGTCTATGTGAAAAGTGGCATTTATGTGACCGATATTTCCATCCATCATGCGAAGTCCGGGATTGTCAATGAAGCAATATGCTCGATAGTGAATAATACCTCGAATCCATGTACCATTGGTTCTTTACTACCCTATGCAGATAATCTTACCTGCAATGTTCTGATCTCCGGAAATGTACAAGGTGGAATCTTGGCCGCCGGACAAAAGTCTGCGCCCTTGATCATGAGAATTACCCCTAAAGTCAAAGGACCATTTGCCATCAATATTCCGATCACAATCACAGGTGATTCGGTGATTGATAATGTCTGCACAATCTTTGGAACATCAGATTAATGAGGGATAATCCGTAATTTTCCGCATCATTATGGAGCATCAGATGTCGCGGATCATCATTGAAGATTGGTCACTTATTCCTTTTCGAGAGGCATGGGCACGACAAGAAGCATATGTGCATGAGATTCAACAAGGATATAGACCTAGTACGTTGATTTTGTGTGAACATCCATCTGTGCTTACAATTGGCAGAGAAGGAGGAGATCACAATGTGACCGTAAGCAAAGAATTTCTATCTGGACTGCATATCGAGACAATACCTATCAATCGCGGTGGGGATATTACCGCGCATAATCCCGGCCAACTCATTGGGTATCCATTATTTCATTTATCGCAATTCAAAGAAGATTTACATTGGTTTCTCAGAGAGATTGAAGAAGTCATCATACAAGTCCTTGCAGAGTATGGAATTGCATCAGGAAGAGTGGAAGGCAAGACGGGAGTGTGGATCGAAAATGAACGTAAAATATGTGCCATCGGACTGCACTGTTCGCGATGGGTGACCTCACATGGCTTTGCTTTGAATGTCAATAATGATCTCTCCATCTTCAATATGATCATACCTTGTGGAATTCCTGATAAATCAGTGACTTCCATGTCTCTGGAACTCGGTAAAACCATAGATATGGAAGAATTGAAAGAAAAATGCCGTAATAGATTTATTTCGATGTTTTGAAAAAAGAATTTGCATGATATGGGGATAACATCTAATTTTGTGTCCCGTTCAATAACGGTATGCGGGAATAGCTCAGTGGTAGAGCGCAACCTTGCCAAGGTTGATGTCGCGAGTTCGACCCTCGTTTCCCGCTCAACGGCGAAAGCCGTTACTTCCTCTTTATGCTGCATGCCTTGTCATCACTTCCCCCCGATGATAAGGCATTTTTTTATGAATCTCGAGCATAGTATGTCAATCACAGTACAGACTTCAATTCAAAAACCAATTGTACATGTTTGGAATTGTTTCACGCAACCAGAACATATTACACAATGGAATCAAGCATCGGAAGATTGGTATTGTCCGAAAGCAGAAAATGATTGTACGGTTGGTGGAAAATTTGTCTATACAATGTCGGCAAAAGACGAGAGTGTCAGTTTTGATTTTTGGGGGATATATGATGCGATTGAGGAATATG
The DNA here is from genome assembly GCA_023253875.1 of Candidatus Kapaibacterium sp. Taxonomy (GTDB): domain Bacteria; phylum Bacteroidota; class Ignavibacteria; order Kapaibacteriales; family UBA961; genus UBA961. Next base: position 1,463 of record JALRFC010000207.1, on the reverse strand, counting down.
CATTGATTTCCTATACACTAGGGGATGAGCGTACAGTTCGCGTGACTTTTGAGGATCATGGTGATTATGTTGTGGTAACTGAAGTGTTTGACGCTGAACAAGTTCATTCTGAAGAATTGCAACAAGCGGGTTGGCAAGCAATTCTGGACTCTTTCAAAACACATTGTGAATCACATTGACCATTATTCGGTGATGATGATTTTGCCGAATGATGGCGCTATGAATGTATCGCCTTTCACATCAATTCTGTAGACATAGACTCCGGGTGGCATTGACACACCTTGATCATTCCTTCCATTCCATTTCAGAGTATTTTTCCCGATTGAAATTTCACCGGACATGCGATGCTGAATTGCACCACGAATATCAGCAATCGTGAGAGAATAGGTGGCTTCTGTTATTTGCGAGAGATAGTTCATGTCAAATGAGATATCTGAACCACTGAATGCAGGATTCGGATATGTATTCAATTCGTCCAAAGAACTATTCAATACGACAAGTACAGTTCTGCGCACTGTATCTTTATTTGCGGATGCATCTTCAGTAATCACATAGATGATATTTTCACCGACTTCAAATCGATCTTGAGGAATATAGGAAAACTCGGCACGCATTGCAGAGCCATATGTACCTCTCACAAAGGAATAGTCGCGAATCTTTGGATCTGAACGAAGTGCAAATGGATTATTGCGAATGAAAGTTTTCGTGGTGTCAATTGGTAAGAATGAATTGTCGGAAATACGTACAGTAATGCGTGGATTCAATGCTACCACATCATATTCTCGAAGTACTTTTCCATCTGCAAGAATCTCAATGGTTGGAGATTCCTTGTCTTCACCAATTGTAAGCACTTGTGAAGCAGTATTATTGAATGAAAATAATTCGGCCTTAGATTGATCGCAATTGATGCGTGCTGTCCATTCTGAAACATTGGCAAGTTCAAATGTGGAGGCACGCGATTCATAAGAAATAGGTGAATTCTTGGGAATACTTGGAATCTGCGTGATGGTGGATTCCGTATTGCCACCACCTCCGATTGGTTGTTGAATGATACATAAAGGCATATCTGCAATGGAGGCCTGTCTGAGTGACAGGTTATAAATGTCGAGTGAGCATACCATGCTATCACCCCGAATAGGCAGACCACTTCTTTGCTCAAGTCCTTTCACGGTAAATGAAGTAGGTAATACCGCGAGTTCAGCTGCAGGACGATACATGCCATTGAGAGCGAGAATATGGGGTCCGGAATTTCTACTTGAACGTTGAACTTTTGCCTCAATTTCGACATATGGATAGTCCATTGCATTGATATTAGCGAGAGAAAAACTTCCGGTCTTTGATGAGTCTAAAGATATTACTCGTTTCTTTTCACCATTCAAACCATGGAGTATATAGTAGATATCGCCTTGATCTTTTAATGAATCTTGCATCATGAGTTCATGCCATTCAATTGCAGGACCTAT
>JALRFC010000206.1 GCA_023253875.1 Candidatus Kapaibacterium sp. | reverse complement strand
TGATTCGCTCTCGGGATCCATCATGATGATAGTGCCCACATCGCGAATATTGTCTCCAATGATTACAGAATCTCCAATCGTAAATGCATCAGAGGATTTGTCTTCATTCTTTGGTTTTTCATTGAGCTTTTGATTCAGCTCTTTTTTGACGGATTCATAGTGCTTGCGAATATCACCAACATCTTTTTGTTGCTCGCGAATTTCTTTGATAGTTTGCTCTATGAGTCCATTTGCTGAGGCAATAAGTTCTTGAGCTTCAACTCTCGCTGAATGTAAATATTCTGCCTTTTTCTTTTTGATCTCCGATGCCTTGCTTTCATATTCCTCGCGAAGTGTTTGCGCTTTCGAGAGCTCCATTCTTGCGGATTTGAGTGATTCTTCCGCCTGCATCCGAAATGCTTGAAGTGATGCAATACTTTCTTCAAGTTCGGAGTGTTTGTCACCAAGATACTCACGGGCTTGTACCATTACACCATTCGACATCCCAATGGAATTTGCAAGCGCGAATGCATAACTATTACCGGGTATGCCTGAGAGAAATGTATAAGTCGGAACAAGATGCACGGGATCAAATTCCATGGATGCATTCAGTAATTCTTTGCGATTGAGCGCATAACTTTTGAGTGAAGACTGATGCGTCGTGACGATGAACATTGCCTTCTTTTCTATGCAATGATCAAGTATCGCAGAGGCCAGCGCGCTTCCCTCTTGCGGATCAGTACCCGAGCAAATCTCATCGATCAAAATGAGTGAAGAATCATCGGCATGATCGACGATGTCTTTGAGTCGCATAACCTGCGAAGAAAATGTACTCAGATTATGTTCAATGGATTGATGATCGCCGATTGCGCAGAAGAGAGATTTCGGACTTGTGCGACATTCACCGAGTGGAAAAATTCCGGATAAAGCCATCGCGATATTGAGTCCAATACTTTTCAGCGCAACTGTCTTTCCGCCTGCATTCGGACCCGAGATGAGATGTCCCAAAATGCCAGACGAAAATTCAATTGATAAGGGAATTGGCTTTTTGCCTTGTCTTGCAAAGAGCAAAGGATGATAGACATGCCTCAATTCAATCGAGGAATCTTTTGTGATTACGGGCTTCATGCCATTCATGTCGAGCGCATATCGCGCTTTTGCAAAGAGTGCATCAAAATGCGCAAGCACATCCGTGGAACCCAATATCAATGCAGCTTCCGAGGCGATCTCGGCTGTCAGCATCGTAAGAATGCGAATCATTTCTCTGCGCTCTTCGCCAAGAAGCAGAGAAAGTTGATTATTCATTTCAACAATTTCAGATGGCTCGACAAATACCGTTGCACCTGTATTTGACACTCCATGAATGATTCCGGGTAATGTGCGTTTTTCAGAAGCGCGCATTGGCAGTACAAAACGACCTTCCCTTTGCGTAATGAATTCCTCAGTCACCAAATCTTCAGCAGATACTTTTGAAAGCAGTTTATTCAGTCTTGAACGCAGTCGAGAGGAAGTTTCTACGATTTCTCTTCTGATATGTGATAATTCCTTGCTCGCTGTATCGCGGATTGCACCTGTGTCATCAATGGCATCGGTGATATGCTTTTCGAGGAAACGATTTTCATAAAACCCTTCGCCAAATTGTGCCAAAATGGGAGAGGTTTCTGCTTTATTCTTGAAATACGATGAAAGTAATCTGCAAGCACGCATTGCTTCATAGACATCCAATAATTCGGATGCATTCAAAAAACTCCCGGCAATCATTGATTTGTGAACGGCATTGCGGATATCGGAAATCCCTTCGGAAGGAAGCACTTCCCCTTTGACGAGCAAATCACGCAATTCACCGATGCGATCATGTTCGAGCGTGAGCCACGATATATCATCAATCGGACGCGCATTGAGAATGATCTCTTTCCCCAATTCCGATAAGGCACATTGCGCGATCAATTGCAGAACTTGAGGAAATTCCAATTCTTGCAATGAATCTTCCATCAATCGGGTTTTATTGTCTTGTTTGGGTAATGAATCACTCATTAAACTTGATTAGGGATGTGTTGCGGAAAACAGCGTATTTTTGTCAAAATTACGGATTTGACGGCATTCATACGCCACAGGAACCGCATCATAACATGCATTGTTGGCATAACATTCCAATTACACAGAAATATCTCCCGCATGAGTCGCAATACTAGTAAGAAAAGCACAATAGACCCACTTTCCGATATCCCTGAAGAACTCACGCATATTGCGATAAGAGGTGCAAAAGAGCATAATCTTCGTAATATCTCATGTGATATTCCACGCGATGAATTGGTGGTGATCACTGGGATTTCAGGATCAGGTAAATCTTCATTGGCTTTTGATACGATTTATGCTGAGGGTCAAAGACGCTATGTGGAATGTCTATCTGCCTATGCCAGACAATTCTTAGGGATGATGAAAAAGCCGGACATTGATAGTATTGAGGGACTTTCACCAGCGATTTCCATCGAACAAAAATCCATTGGAAATAGTCCGCGTTCCACCGTTGGAACCGTAACAGAAGTCTATGATTATCTGCGATTGCTTTATGCCAAAATCGGTATTCAGCATTGCGTGACTTGTGATGTTCCCGTACATAAACAAAGCACTGAGCAATTGGTCGAGATGCTTCTCACCAAACCGGAAGGCATGCGCATCATGATTCTTGCGCCGGTGGTGAAAGGCCGAAAAGGACATTATAAAGAACTCTTCGAGCAATTCCGCAAGCAGGGTTATACACGAGTTCGCATTGATGGCGAGATCACTGAAATCTCCGAAGACATGCAGGTTTCACGATATAAAACGCATTCGATTGAACTCATCATTGATCGCTTGATGATTACCAAAGATGCGGAATCAAGACTCACCGAATCGCTTGAAATCGCGCTCAAATTGGGTGAATCCGTTGTGATGATTCTCTCTGAGCAGAAGCCCGGTGAATGGACTGAATCACTCCATTCAACCCTCAATACATGTCCACAATGTGGCGCGGGTTATGACACGCTTGCTCCAAATGCCTTCTCATTCAATTCGCCATTTGGTGCTTGTTCGGATTGTGAAGGACTCGGCATCGTCAGTGATTTTGCGGAGGATTTGCTGATTCCGAATCCATCACTCTCACTTGCTGAAGGCGCGATTGGACCAATAGGAAAAAAACGCAAGACACAATTTTGGGATCAAATCATTCAACTCTCCAAGCAATTGCGATTTGATCTGAGTGTACCATTTTCAGAATTACCAGAGAATATCCGAAACATCATTCTGCATGGCAGCCGAGATAAGGTGAATATCAAAGTTCCCGGAACAAGTTCGATCTTCACTGCACAAGTGCGATTCTCCGGCGTGATTCCACATTTGAGAGAAATCTATCATCAGACTTCTTCATCGGAAATCAAGCAAAAACTTGAACAAGCAATGAGTGAAATTGAATGTGATACTTGTTCCGGTGGCAGACTCAAAGCCAATTCACTTGCTGTAAAGATTAATCGAAAGTCAATTTCTGAAATCACGCGACTCGATATCACTCGTGGCATCGAGTATATGCATTCACTTTCTACACTCTTGAATGAAAGAGAAATGATGATTGCTTCCGTGATTTTGAAAGAGATCATTTCGCGCATGGAATTTCTACTCAATGTCGGTT
>JALRFC010000205.1 GCA_023253875.1 Candidatus Kapaibacterium sp. | reverse complement strand
GTATTAAAAAGGGGCTTTCGCCCCCTTGTTTTATGATTTTGATATAAGAAGTTCTAGTGCTTGTATTTTTCCTTCATACTCCTCCCAAAAATCATTTCTTTGACTTAGTGGTTTATCCCATTCCAATAATTCTTGCAATCTCATTTTGACAATATCCGCTGGAAAATATATTCTTGCTAGATCAGTGAATGTACGATAATGTCCTGCTTCGCTAGCAAAGAGTTCAGTATAAAACTCTCGAAGATCCTTAGATATCAAATCAGATTGAGAAAGTAGAGAAAATCGTTCGCATGATCTTGCTTCGATGAGAGCATCTACAAGTAACATATCCAACATTCTATCAGGTTCTTGCTTTCGAATATGTTCAGAGAGACTTTTGGCATATTCATCTCCACTATCTTTGGTAAGATGAATATCTGATTTGCGAATGAGTGCATATACTCTTTCAAAATGATCCCATTCTTCTTTCAGAATTTCGATCATCTCTTGGACTATATCCACTTTGTCTGGATACCGTTGGATCATGACGAGTGCATTATATGCCGCTTTCTTTTCGCAGTGAGCATGATCAATCAAGAGGGTATTGATTTCAGAGGCAGCAATTTCAACCCATTCGGGTCTCGTAGAATTTAGTAAACAAAGCATGAGAATTCAAAAAGAAAAACGAAGCTGTCTATAAGCCGAATTCTGTTTCCCAATAGGGAAGAGAAGCATTTATCTTGAATCATTGTTGCCAATGATTTCCATGCGGCATACCCGAAAGAGGAAATGTCAAACGAGCAATTTGACTGTCCAGAGGACAACTCTTTCTTATTTGCCTTGCTCCGCGTGGGGTTTACCATGCCATTTATGTCACCATAAATGCGGTGAGCTTTTACCTCACCATTTCACCCTTACCGAATTGCTCCGGCGGTATATTTTCTGTTGCACTTTCCGTCGACTTCTCATTCCTAGGAATGCATCATCGCCTTTGTGTTACAAAGCACGCTGCTCTTTGGAGTTCGGACTTTCCTCACCGAAGATCGGCGCGCTTCTCCGACAGCCCCGAGTTCTCATACACGTTTATTCGCCAAGGAGAATTCTACCACAATGTTCGCAGAGGAACATAGAATCAGGTTTATTTCTCATTTCCACAATTCTTTGAGGAGGTACTTTATTAAAACAACCAGAGCAACTATTCTTTTTAACTTTTACAGCAGCATCTTTGTGGAATGTTCTAATTCTCTCATATTCAGCCAACATTGACACAGGAATTTCTTTTGTCAATTCCGCTCTTTGTTGTGCAACCTGAAGAATTTCATCATTATGTCCATGAGAAATGGATGTTAATTCTTCTTCTTTGCCTGTCAGTACTTTCTGTGCATCTTCTAATTCTTTTTTGCTTTGTTCTAGAATAGAACGAAGATTTTCTTCTTTGACACCAACAGTTCTTTGTTCATCATAAATTTTATTACGTTCATCTCTGAGCATTTCAATTTCATTGGTGATTGCATCAAATTCTTTGTTGTTGCGAACATTGAATTGTTGCTGAGCCAATTGATCCTCTTTGTCTTTAATCTCTAAGAGTCTATTACCGGCATTGATCTTGAATGATTCAATATCTTGTAAATCTCTCTCTGCCTTCTCAGAGTGCATGGTCTTTGCTCGAACATACTCTTCAGCATCTTTCACTTGCTGTGGCAAATCGCCAAGTTCTTCTTTCAAATCGTCGAGTGTGGAATCAATATCGGACATCGTTGCCAACATGGTAGCGAGTGAACTCATAGTATGCTCTTGGTGATAGATTTAAAAACAATATTTTTAATATTATGATACATAGTTAATAGGGGAAGTATGAACTTCAGAAGATATAAAAGTTATTGATGAACATTCTTCAATACCTCGAAGAATCGAACTCATGCCTTGAACCACAAATTGTTCCATTTCTGCATGGCCGGGATCAATAAGCATAATTTTATTTCTCGCATCATGAAATTGATGATACTTTATATCGGCTGTAATAAAACAATCAACTTGAGCATCAATTGCATGCGATAAGTAAGAAGTACCACTACCACATACGATGGCTACCGATTGAATGACATCTTTTTTGCCTAAGCAATATCGTATTGGTGAACCAAATACTGTATGACATAGATGTGCAAATGCAGAAGATTCAATCGGGTGTGTCAATGTCCCAATCACTCCCATTCCAAAACCTGGTAATTGTTTGTCAGGAACCAAAGGTGACAATGACTCTCTATTCATACCCAAAGCATTTGCTGCCAGAATATTCGTTCCGGCAGGATGCGTATCAAAATTTGTATGAATAACTATCAAGCCAATATTGAGTCTGATCAATTCATGTACATAAGAGCCAATTCTATCCGAAAGACTAATTTTCTTCAATGGAGAGAAAATGAGCGGATGAAAGACGCAAATACAATCAATGCCATTTCTTTCGGCTTCAGATAGAATATCCTCATTGATTTCATAAGCAATGAGGACTCTGTTAATGTCAGCATCTATTGGATAGCGATCAATTTGCAGACCTATGGCATCTCCACTCCAAGCAGTTTCCGGGGGGAAAATGGCATTCAATCTATCATTCAAATCAATCAGCGTCATGTACTACCAATGAAAAATTCGGAAGTTGACACTTCAAAAATAGCAAAGTTTTATCAATTCGGCCATGTTTGAAGCATGAACTACTTAATTACTCGGTTTTACCATAGGTGTCGTTGCAGGTGTTGTACCTGTGACTGCAGGTTTTTTCTTTCTACTATATTGGATAGATGCTCGCAATTTTACACCATCTCTAATGATGCCACGAATGCGTAATGTATCTTCTGCCGCGATATATCGCTCGCGGTTCGGAAGACCGCCACGAGCGCTTTGTGGAATCTGCGAAATGGGAATCCAGGCTTCTTCAGCATTCAATGGGTCATTTGGTAATGAAATGGTAAATGTATTGTCAGAGATATCCCACCAAGGTCCACCTTTTTTACGTGTAAAGTCAAACATGTCCATAATGATGACAGGAGTACCAGAAAAAGGAATATATCTTCTTTTGACACTATCTCTCTTTGCTCCTTCACCCCAATAGAATAGCCATCTTGCATCATCTCTGAATTGTCTGATACAAGAGTGTGACACCGGTCTTCCGGGCATATCAAATTGATGGAATGCACTACCTGCATGTAAATGGAAATTCCATGTATAGGGAAGTATCCAACTTGAATTCAATGATGATTTTCTTAAAATTGATCTCCAATTCAAAGCATATTTTCCTGGGAATGTTGCCTTACGTTCTTCGCCTGTATTACATGCTGCAAATCGTACCAACTTGCCATATTCATAACATGCATAACTCTGCCATGCATTGGACACCATGATGATTTTAGGGATTGAATCTGCAGCAGGATAGGTTTGTGGAAACACAGAATAATCAGTAAGATTCGGAGAGAGTACACTTGGAATGATGACCGTGTCACCAACTCTGAAGTAATGCAAATCCTTCCTATTGACTGTCGTAAAAGCCCTATAGGCAATATTCTGCACAGTATCAGTTTTTCGATATGCTTTTCTGATGGAGTCCAAGACTTTTGCGGTAGAAATGACTTGTTTCGAATATGTAATGATTTGTCCGGAGACAGTTTTGCCTACCTTTTGTTCCTTTGGATTCGCTGTTTGTTGTACAA
>JALRFC010000204.1 GCA_023253875.1 Candidatus Kapaibacterium sp. | reverse complement strand
AAGAATGCGAAGTTTTCCATCTTTAAACAAACTTTGCATTCCTTGCATTTGAGGGTGCAAACCTGTTGCATCTGAAATTTTCAATATGGATTCTTCAGGAATTGCAATTGAACCTCTTGCAGATTTATATAATTCATATTGATCAATGGGGATTACGGTGTTCAGCCCATCATTGCCACCATTCAATTGAACCAAAACCAAGACCCTATCATCACATTCGCTATGAATCAATAGATCTGAAATTGGATGTTCTTGAAAAGCTTGTACGGAATAGCCATGTAACATCAAAGGAGCCAAAGATCCGGCTACTGTCAAATTGCGTAAAAATTGTCTGCGTTTCATAAGGACCTTTAATTCAATTGATACTCAGCCATGCTAAGCATGTGTTTGAGCAATGTGCGTAATTTACTTTCTAGAGCTGCTTTCTTTGTATCTGTAGGATTATCGTTCCAATCCAACCATTCATTTGTCCAGACAAAGTCTTCAAGTCCACCGGTTAAAAATTTCTTGAGAGCGTATTGTGTCTCTGGAGAAATTTTTACGGCAAACATATGATGACACCAAGCCTCTATAACCTGAACTGGATCTGAAGGATCATCTGTCCATTCAAGGATGGAGAATACATCTATTAGGGCACCTTTACCATAGGCCATTTCATCCAATTGCAAATGATCAAGAGATAAATCGCCAATGAATTTGATGCGTTTTTGAAGTGTGTCAGCATTAATCCATAGTTCATGATATGCCGGCTCTTGATAATATGCTGGAAGTCCGGCAACATTGGGTGGATTCATAATATCTTGTCCCATTTGCGCCATAATTCGTCGTAATGTTCGATATGCCCAATGGATTTCTTTCGAATCTGAAGGGAAAATCAAGGCAGGTTTGAACAAAGTACAGGTACCTAATACCAATTCAATGGGAGTTTTAATCGCACATCCTAGTAGTGAAGTCGAATAAAAATGTTCACTACTGAAAAGTACTCGTAAGACAGGTATGATGTCAAATGATGAATCTCTAAACAACTTTGCTAGTGGCTTGATGATGTTAGATTCTATTTCAGCATCAATGACATAATCTACAAAGTAACGGTAGAGTTTTTTAATAATAAACAGTGATGTAGCTTCTTGATCAAAAATCATGTGAATCAGATCTTGCACTTCTTGACGAGCACCTTGCTCATTGGTGGCACTTGAGCTGATAGTTCTATTTCCATATGCACTTGAGAATTTCTTTATACCAAAATCATGATTATTTGATCTGAATTTCGTTTGCATTGTTGACTGATCATCATACCATCCGGTAAGAATACGAGCTGCTTGATTGATATCTTCTTCTGTATAATTTGTGTAATTGCCTGGACTAATTTCAGGTCCTTTGCCAATTGTGAATAGCTCCTGAAGCTCTCTGGCAAAATTCTCATTGGGTTGTATTTTCGTATTTGAGTTACCATTCAAATATCGAAGCATGGAGGGATCAAACACAATGGAATAGACCAAATCCCTTGTATTTCCCGTGGCATTTTCAAAAAGCAATTCAAATTGTTTATGCATTAATCGTGCATCTTTTACAGCATTCGCACCGGTAGCAAAATGATTTTGCCAGAACAATACCATTTTGTCATGAATACGTATAGGCTGATGAAGGAGGGATTCAATTTGCCATGAAAGGAGAAAAGCGATGCGTACATTTTCTTGATTTGCATCATATGTAGCTGAAGTCCATTCTGAACCGGCAGTAACAGAACCTGTATTCAGATAAGCCAAGGGTTTAGGAGGCAAAGCTTGTTTTGATAACAAGATCTCTAAGATTTGCTCTAAACTAAGATTCTTTACTTGGTTGAAATGCTCAGGCGAAAACCCAATTAATGTCCTTCGCAGGAGATGTTTTCTCTGCTCATCTGTCCATTCGCCAGAATAGGGAGAAAGCGAAACAGTTTCAATTGTAAATGTAGAAATGGGATTGGTAGATTCAGGTAATAATCTACCTTTGAGGAATGTGCGTCTGTTCATGTGCTTACATTGTTTGTTTTTCCGAAAGTTAAGACAAAACAATGAAATGTTTGTAACAGGGTTATGAAAATGAACAAACTATTATCTTTTTATCCTCTTGTGTGAACCATTCAATGCCATTCCAATGAATGGGTAATTCCTGAATACTCAAATTAGGATATGCGACCATGGCATCGTGTTTTTCAAGAGTCAAATCACCGCCCTTGAGTAATACATATTTCCCATTTTTTTTGAGTAAGGGTTTTGTCCAAGATATCAGTGAGGTAATGGGTGCAACAGCTCTTGCTATGACATAATCATAATGTGTGCATTGTTGTTTGTTTTGAATGAGATCTTCCATTCTGGATGTATATGAAGTGAAATTTCTTTGTCCTGTATGTTCTGCGAACATGGAGGTTAATTTCATTTTTTTTGCAATGGAATCAACCATCGAAATTGAAAGGTCTGGGCGAGCAATGCCGACCGGTATACCTGGAAATCCACCACCGCATCCTACATCTATACATGTCGCTTTATCATGCAATAATTGTGCTTTTACGATGCTTAAAGAATGCATGAAGTGTCTGACCCAAATATTATCCATATCTTTTCTTGAAATGAGATTTACTTTTTCATTCCAATAGATGAGTTCATTGTGGAATCGCTCAAATGTAGCTACTTGATCTCTTGAGAGTAATATGCCATTTGCATTACAGAGTGTCCAAAATTCCAGGGGATCCATCATGTGAAATATCCTTCGCGTGCAAGTCTATAACCACGCAGAAAATCAGAAATATCCATCGCTTGTTTACCTTCTTCTTGTATTCTCATCAAAGAGATGGATTCAGTACCTGTACCTACAATGAATGATTCATCAATGAGCAAAAATTGACCGGGTTCCAAATGGAATGAAGTTGTGATGCATCTTGCTTTAAGAACTTTTAATGAAGCTCCATGAAATATCGACCATGCACCGGGCTTGGGATTTGTTCCACGAATAAGATTATAAATCTCATGGCATGGTTTTGTCCAATCTATTTTGCAATTATCACGAAACAGCTTTGGAGCCGGTGTGGCATCAGCGTCCTGTTGAGCATGGGTAATAACTGAACCTTTGAGAAGAGCTTTGCATGTTGAAAGTGCAAGATTGGCTGCCGGTAATTTCATTGCTTCAAAGAGCTCGCCGGCTGTCATATCAGGAGGAATATCGAAATGAAATTGCTCGATGATATTACCGGTATCAACAGTATCATTAAGTAAGAATGATGTTAAGCCTGTCTGTGTTTCGCCATGTATAACAGCCCATTGTATGGGTGCAGCACCACGATATTTGGGTAATAGACTACCATGGATATTAAATGCCCCAAGAGATGCTAGTCCATACACTTCTTTGGGTAAAATGCGGAAAGCAATGACCACTATGATATCCGGCTTCAATGCTGAGATACTTGAAATGAATTCAGGATCTTTGAGACTCAGAGGAGTAAATAGGGGAATATTAAGTTCTTTTGCACATGTGCTAATGGGAGTGCTTTGTACTTTGCGACCCCTTCCGGCGGGTTTATCGGGTACACTAACAACTGCTTTTATGCCTAATTCTTTATGGAGCAGAGTTAAGGAGGGTACAGCAAATTCAGGTGTGCCCATAAAGATAATGGAAGGAGTTGTCATAGATCAACCATGAATTGTAGGTTGCAGACCGAGTGAATCTATGAGCTTTGCTTCAATTGTA
>JALRFC010000203.1 GCA_023253875.1 Candidatus Kapaibacterium sp. | reverse complement strand
GTGATTCCTATGAAGGCACTCCATATTCTCATGCATGCTTTATGTCCAGAGTATGTGAATTCATGAAACCGAAATCCATCACACAAGTGGGCATTCGTGCCCAATGCAAAGAAGAGGCGGAATTCATCAAGAAGAAAGGCGTGAACACATTCTATGCTTCGGCAATTAGAAGAGGTTTGCATGGCAAGAATTGGCAAAAATCCGTGATTGATACTTTGTCAAAAGAGGTCTATATAACATTTGATGTCGATTATTTCGATCCCTCCATCATGCCATCAACTGGAACCCCTGAGCCCGATGGCTTTCTCTATGCAGAAACGCTGGATGTTTTTCGTGCATTGATCAAATCGGGTAGAAGAATCATAGGTTTTGATATCGTTGAACTTGCCCCTGAGAAGAAAGTGAATCATCCTGATTTGACCACAGCGCGATTGCTGTATAAAATGCTGAATTATGCATTTGCCAAAAAGTAATCAGGTTGTGTGTTTGAGTTCAAGTGTTTGACCGTCGAATATGGCATATGTGGCAGGGAAGGAAAGCCAATGTCCTAGATTGACATATACACCTTTGCCAAATGAAGTGACTTCCGCTTTATGTTTATGTCCCATGATGACATAATCGAAGTTTTCATTCTGAATTTTCTTTTCGGCAAAGTCGCGAAGTCCATCACCAATGGATTGCTCGCCATATTCTTTGGCATCGGTATGCATTCTGCTTCCGCGTGATGCCCAAGATGCAATTCCTATGCCGATATCGGGATGAATCCAGCGGAAAAGTGTCTTGCTGATCGGACTACGCAGAATTTTTTTAAGGATAAGATATCCTGTATCATTATATGCTTTGCCATCACCATGCGCGAGATAAAAACGCTTTCCGGAAATATCGCAAGTGATATCGTCTTCATATACAGTGATGCCGAATTCTTCCTTGAAAAAAGAGACATGTCCGAAATCATGATTGCCCATGAGATAAGTCACTGATTTCCCTAAAGTGGTCCAATGTTTCAATTCCGCTAATGTTCTGTAAAATTGCTTCGGAATGACTGTTGAATATTCGAACCAAAAATCAAAAAGATCTCCGATGATATAAAGGGATTCACAGTCATGTTCAATGGAACGAAGGAAAGCAATGAATGCAGTTTCGCGCTCAAACTGTTGTTCTGCGGAACCTAAACCAAGATGTATATCAGAAATGAAATAAATCATTTTCTCATCAGGAAATCAGAAGATACATGCATACTCATAGTATGAAACTACGAATTAAATGGGAATACTACATTGTGGTCTTTCTGAGTTCGGTCTTTATTCTTGAAGCACAGGATCGAAAGTGTGGTTCAGAAATGCTACTAGATGGATCAGAGCCATTAATCTCCATAGGACTTGATTCGACGGGGCATTGGTGGGCAGTGACATCGCCATTTTCAAAACGATATGCCATGACAATTGATGGGAAAAAGGGGATGGATGTAGACTCAATAAAGGCCCCTGTGTTTTCTCCTGATGGACAAGATTTTGCCTATCCTGTGCAGAAGAATGGAATATGGTCAATTATTACCAAAGACTCAATAATATCTTTGGGAGCCGGTATTCCGGGATATATTGGATTCTCTAGATATGGAATACTCGCATATACAGTACTTGATGGTCAAAGCGAAATGCTCTATATATGTCGTGAAGAAGGCGTTTTTTCACAGCTCATCATCAATCGAATAGGGGATATCGCGCTGAGTTTTGATGGTAGTCAATGGGCATATCGTTCTCGTAGAGCAGGTGGAATAGCACTCTTTGTGAATGATGAAGAAATGGGCAGATTTGATGAATGTGCGATAGCAGGATTTATGGTGGACAATGCATTTGTTTATGCTGGCAAACAGGGAGATTTATGGAGAGTAAACAAGAATGATGAAGAGATGCTTTCAGCACAGTATCTGAAATGTTTACAAGTCAATCAATCGGGTAATTCATTCGCATGTGCATATGGAAATGGCACAAGATCGACAGGATATTTGTACTCGAATGACTTCATGAAACCACTTGAGACTCAATCATATGATCGCATTGATGATCTTATCATACATCCTTTTGAACCTTTGATTGGATTGACTGCATTCAAAGCGGGTATGAATGTCATGGTGATGAATACAGCAGAATATGATGCGGGTATCAATGTCGGACCGATGAGATTCACGCATGATGGACAGGAACTCTATATATGTGGTGATTCTCAACAAGATCCATATATCATTGTGAATGGTCAAAAATTCATCCAAAAAAATGCATTGGACATCAATAGACCGTATGCGATGTCGCCTAAAAGTGGAACATTCGCTTATGCCACTTCATCTGCGATGATCATGCAAAGAATGAGTGATGGATTTACTTTTGCAGGCATGATGGTGGATTATGTCACATCGCCGATTTTCAATCATAGAACAAATGCATATGAATCACTCGGAGTGGTGAATAATCGATTATTTCTGATGTTTTGCAAACCATAAAAAAAGCCCCAAAAAGGGGCTTGAATCAGTTCATGCGATTTTCTTTGAAGTTTTCCGTTTCCGGATCGAGGACCAATCTTCTCAGGATTTCCATGATTTCTTTGTCGAGAATACCATTTGAGTTCCAAAAATGAACTTCATTCGTAACTCCTTCCTCATAACCGGAAATACCACAAACTAGGGATACATAAGTGACATCTTCCGATAATTCGCGAACCTTGAATTCATATTTCACTCTACCTGCCATCCATGTACCACCGCGTATGACGGGTAGTCGACCATATCTCTCTAATACTTTATAGGTTGTGTCAGAACCGCCGGCAAATACTCTGAAATCCGAACGAATAAAACCTCGATACAAACCTGTCTTTTCATCCATTTTAGGATCACGTGTCGATGGATCGGAGAATGTTCCCAATTCATTGAATGCACGTTTGATGCCCTTCCATACTGTTCTGATAGACGCTTTTAGGGTATCTTCTGTCGTGATTTGAGGTAAATCTTCCTCAAATTGAGCATGAAGCGTTGTAACATTCAAAATGCACGAAGCACATATCATGATGAGAGTGATGAAGAGATGTTTCATGTCATTGCATAGTATTGGTGAATAAAGATCAGGAACCGGTCAAACGCACAGACACAACTTTTGAAACGCCTTCTTCTTCTTGTGTCACGCCATAGAGCGTATCTGCTGCTTCCATGGTCTTCTTATTATGTGTAATCATCAAGAATTGCGTTTTCTCGCTAAAACTTTTGATGAGTTGCAAATAGCGATCAATATTGGCATCATCGAGTGGTGCATCAACCTCATCCAAAATACAAAATGGACTTGGTTTGACAAGATAGATCGCAAAGAGCAATGCAATCGCAGTGAGTGTCTTCTCACCTGCTGAAAGCAATTCGATGGATTGTGGTCTTTTTCCCGGTGGTTTCGCGGTAATCTCAATAGAACATTCAAGTGGATCACCCTCACCTAGATGAATCTCTGCTTCTCCGCGACCACTGAATAATGTGGCAAAGAGATCCTTGAAATGTCCTCTTATCTGTTCGAATGTTTCATTAAAACGCTGTTGGGCAGTTTGATTGATTTCATCCATAGTTGCTTGCAAGGATTCCTCGGCTTGGGATAAATCACCTGGTACAAAAGATAAATCATTTATAATAACCGCTTCTGATGCGGTGAGAGTAATTCCTACACCAGCGGCTTTAAGATTTCCTACAAATACTTTTATTTTGTCATT
>JALRFC010000202.1 GCA_023253875.1 Candidatus Kapaibacterium sp. | reverse complement strand
ACTACTGGGCAGACCGCCCTTCATTCCAAACATTGCAAATGATATTCGATAGCGATCATCATTATTGATGAGTGATCCATCAGGATAGGATATTCCTTTGAAAACTGAATCTATCTTGGTCGAGCCGAATTCTCTGAGTACTTGAATGAGTGACTCTTCATCACCCATCATCCCTTTTGGTGTGACGATTGCACCACGGAATGATCCATCGGAAACACTGATAGCAATATGATCACCTTGCTCGACTGAATCACGCAAATAGCGAATCAAATCACCCACATTACCCGCACGATATCGCTCTTCTTGAGCTCCATAAAATGCATCAAAATCACGATAGATTCCGATGCTGTCAAATGGCTTTAGATGTAAGAGATTCCATTTTGAACCATTCACTCTTTCGATGAAAGTGCGATTGCCGAATTTCAGATAACCATAGCGATAGTCTTCTCCACCATTACAGGATTCAATCAGAAGATTCACTGTATTTCCACCGAGTGAGAGGGACTTGGTATTTGCTCCCGAGACAAGATTCTTTGATTTCGACTCAGGAATGGATGCCAGTTGTTCTATATGAATAATCGCAGTATCAGTGATTTCTCTAGGCAATGCATGGAATGGAGTCACTTCCCAAGGACTATACTGTATAGTTCTTGCATCAAATGTTCGTGTGAATAACATATAATCCTGTGCATTCCCGCCCGGTGTGAGTTGAATATTCGGAGTCCAATCAACATGTAATTCACCAAAAGTAAGTTGTGATGATGCAGTACCTGAAAAACCGGCGATGACGGATCCATCCGGCTTTTCAATGCGTAAGTCATAGGATGTGAATTCGCGATTACGTAATGGGAGAAGAAATCTGAATCTTGGTGTATCGCCTTGAACATTCCAGCCGGGAAGAGGATCTATCACGGTGAGTGAAGCTGCATAGACATTCATTTGAAATGTGACTGAATTGTTGGAAACAATTTGTTCATCTATGATACTCTTCAATGGGTCTATTCTAATTTCAATACCATGGATTCCGGATTGATTAAGTGTTGGAAAAGTGAAACTGAATTCCTGCTCACGTGCAAATGCTGGAAATTCTAGACTGAGTGTGTCCTTTCTGTCAGATACACTGCGAATGCATTGTATGAGTACGGGCATTGTATCCATTGTTCCACGATTACGGATTGTCCCCTTGATCGTGAAGTTTTCATCAATTGCGGTCACAAGTTCTGTTGTGATATCTTCTGATCGAATATAATAATCAGGGTCAGGTGCGATGGCAAGTTTTGTCAGGGGATCACCAATCAAACAAAATTGCATCATGGCATTGCGATAGAATGGATCAGTTGTGGTGCCTTGACCAATTTTCGTTGCAAAGACCAAGTCTCCGATTCTACGAATTCCATATTTGGAGAGGGCGGTGTACATGGACACAAAATTGAAATAATCAGGGGAAGTGATTCCTGTATAGGTATTACCTGCTGATGCAATTGCACCTTTTCCACCTTCGAGTACATAGGATTCATTTCTGCATACCGTCGTCGGCTCGGCAAATGCTCCAGAGTTACAGGAAAATGTCGTCAAGAGAAAATATCTTGCGGGATTATTGAGGTCTTGTGCGCGCCAACCATCGAGTTCAAAATATTCAGGTGAGCCATGTCCTGCAAAATTCACCCATAATGAGCCATTGTTCACAGCAGATCTAATTTGCGTTGCAATGCTTTCATCCACTCCACCTACTTTATTCATTCTGCGTATGCGAACCGTATCTCCGGAAATAGGTGGATCAAGAATGAATGGAGCAATACCATCAAATTGATTATGAAAGAAAGGATCATCTGCATCTCCACCGGAAAGAAAGAGAAAATTTTTCATCCATGGTGAAGCGGAGATAGTATCATATTGAATGAGTTTATCAACGACTTTCTCTGCTTGTACTGCAGAACTAACACTTAGTCTTCCAAGGATGAGTTCCGGATCGATTGAATCATTGCTTGGTGTTGTAAACCAAATATCACTGACCGGAAATCCAAATGAAGGAATGAAATCTTCCTGATGTGCTTTGAAAGTGAGTTTGAGTGGATCCCAACTTGCATCACCCATGAAGACGATATATGAAGGAACCGGAAATTGCCAAAAGCGATGTGTATGTCTGATGAAATCCTTGATTGCATGTGCATCTTTGGAGCCATGTCCAAATTCTTTGTAAATGTCCTCGCTTGAAATCACAGATACCGAATATCCTTGTGTTCTTCTATGTTGGGCCAATCGTTCCGATGCTTGTAGAAATGCAGGATGCGAGATCAGTAATACATCTGCTTGTCGAGTAGAATCACGCAATCTACTTTTCGGAACGGTACGAATTTCGGGTATGATCCAGGCAAGAGAATCGGCAATGATGCCCTTGAATATACCCGGAAGCACAGACAGATTTGCAATAAATTGATTGCCGGAAGGATTGGCATTTTCGAGTGTAAAAAAGTTATGTGCGGTATCTATGGCTATGAATGAAGCACTTCGTAGATCAGTAAATGTCATGGACACAGCACGAGCGAGTGAATCTTCAAACGTTAAGCTACCATGTAATAATCGAAGTGGAGAAATCGAAGAAGTTATTATATGATCAATGAAGCATTCTGTGACAAGTGTATCCGACACAGGAATAGATTCTATGCGTAGCATATTCGGACCATGATTGATTTGAGAGGAAGGTATCTCGCAATCGGTATAATGATCGGCAAAACCTCCAAATGAATCTCTTTTGATGAGCGCATCATTCCAGAAGATATCATAGCGATGTTCAAATTCGATGTTTGGTCTATCATTTGCTCCATGCAATGCAATCCGAAGATTCATTGGAGTGATAGACTGAGACACGTGAATGGTATCTATGAATGTACGGAAATTCCTTACTGTGCTGATTTTATCCCAGAAGAAATTCTTCCCGGTCGAAAAATCAGAAGTGAGATAGCGATAGTCAATCGGACTAATCACATCTCCTGCATAAAATTCCGAATCTTTTTCATGGTGAATGCTGACAGAAACTGCAGTATCTGCAAGTATTGGCAAGATTGGAGGAAAAGTGCTCAGCCTGTTTTTTGCATTCTGTGCATCATTGAGTGTCAAGAAAAAGGTTGCTTCATCTGTGACATAATTTCTCCATGTTGTATCGCCTTCTGCTCTGCGAGCCGCAAAGATAATCACATCATCTTCATCCACTTTTCCATCCTGATCTATCACACCAATTGGATATGATGCACCTTTAAATATCAATTCCAATTGTGCGCTTGATTCACCTTTCCACTGTAGTTGTTTGGAAAGAATATCGCGCATCTTCACATGCGCAATACCATCTTGTTTGGTGATGAGTTTCACATAGTCTTGTTTTGCGCTATACCAATGATCGGATAGGACGGATTCTGTTTTCTTTCGTGAAATGCGTGAAAGTGGAATATGAATGGGATTGATGATATGGGCAAGAAGTCCATACTCTGCATGTGGAATCTGATAGTCGGTAGCAATCAATTCGGGGGACACAATCTTGATTGAGAATGAATCAGCAATGAGCCAAGAATCACCCTTACTTTTTTTGATTGGATGAAACGTAAAATCATTGACTTCAATACCACGGAAAACTGATTGTTGTTGAATGGTTGGAATGAATGATATATGACTTGTATCGCCGTTGAATTCGCTCCATCTATGAATGTCAACCGTGATTTTCGGTTTTGCTGAATGAGGAAGAGCCATC
>JALRFC010000201.1 GCA_023253875.1 Candidatus Kapaibacterium sp. | reverse complement strand
GTTATATAGCGAAAGGAATGATCATGTTCGCGATTTGGATAATATCACCCATTGTCGGACTCATCACCTTCTTGCTCTATTCCATGTGGCATTTTGGTCAAGCGGAATATGAGCAAGAGCATGTTCACAATAAAGGACTTATCTTTCTTCGAGGTATTGCAGTATTGTCATTCATACTTGCCACACATATTCCTGAGACAAATGCAATCATCAATGCTTTGTCGATTCCTTCAATACCCGATTCAGCAGGTTTATTGACATCATCATTGCTTTCGGAATCATCAGTATTATTGCTATTAATGACTGTATTCATACAACCACGAAAGAGTACGATATTGTCAACAGCATCATTATTATTGGGAATTTTCTTACCACTCTTGCAGGCATTCGGAGTGTATTTTGTATTTCATCATAGTGTTCTCGGTTGGAATCATTTGAAGAAAGGGCTGAAAAAGTCAAACATACAGTTATGGAAAGCATCCGCTCCATTTTCCCTGGGTGCATTTGCAATTCTCGGCTTGTTCTTCTTTAGCGGAGATTTAGCTATAAATGAGTTCGCACCATTGTTCTTTGTCTTCCTTTCTTGCCTGAGCTTCCCTCATGTTTTGGAGATGCACACATTCTATGGGTCTATATTCAAACGCAAGTGAGCACCGAGTCCATCATGTAGAATTCTTATCAATGTTGATAGTCTGATATCGCTTGCATTGTTTTCGATTCTTGATATATAGTGTTTTGTCGTACCGCATTTTATAGCCAATTGATCTTGAGTCAATCCTCTGCTCTTTCTTAGATCTCTTATCATGATTCCAAGCTTGAATGTTTCAAATCCTTGTTCAAAATCTTCCCTTTTTTTTTCTCCTCTTTTTCCATAGTACGTATCGAGATGATCTGTAAAGGAAACCATTGTATTCTGATTCTTTTTCATTGTACAATTCCTTATTAGTTTGAATCAATAATATTCGTAAAGTACTCTTTTCTAATTCTCATTGCTTTTTGTAGCTCTTTCTTTGGTGTATTGGCACTCTTCTTTAAAAATCCGTTTATGATAATTAAACGGTTATTCCTATCAAAGAAGCAAAATACTCTGTATCTACCAGTCATTGTCTCTATTCTGATTTCAAATAATCCTCGACTATCTGTCACATGTTTGAAAATAGATCTAGATATATTTTCAGTTGTAGATATTAGTCGTAATATTCTATTGAACTTTTCCTGTGACTCTTGATTCAATGTATCAAATAAATCCCAAAAATATTCCCCATAGAAAAACAATATGCGTGGCTTAAACATGCCCATACATTCCCCAAATCAAAGTTACACTATTAGATAACATTTTCCAAAAAGTTGAATCAATCTCCTTTTCTCAATACTGAGAAATTAATTACTTTGTAAATGACCAACTAGAGGTTGTTAAGACTCGGTATGTTTCTCAGTGGATATTGACTTAAAATTCCAAATGTAAGTACTCATCTCCCCATCACGAACTCATATCTATCTAATGGAATGAATGTGCGAGATTCTGAAGCTGTCATCGTTTTGACATGAGCACCGCGAATATTGAAAACATCGAATTCCATTGGAAGTTGTACTTGTGGAATAGTCAACCAGATTCCATCACTTGTTCGTGTATATTCTATATTCTGTTTAGTGAGTAATTCATCGATTCCTGAAATGCTTTGTGCTTCATAAGCTCCGATGGAAGGAGGATTGGCAAATGGTTTTCCTTCTTGATCTTTCATGGATTCTCCCATTGAGAAACCTTTACCAATTGCGGGACTTGTCGACTTCAAACGATAATCACCATTTTGATAGGATTCCAATTCAGGGTCAATTCCATAGATCGAATTCGATTCTATCAATTGTGCTTCTTGTGGTTTGGAAGCAGATGGATTATCGACATTATACCATAGATTATTTCTCAAGAGAAATGTTTGGGGAGCTGTATTTCCACCGATATTCACATGGCGGGAAATTGTCGAGCGAAACACCACCAGATTATTCTGAAAGATATTATTTCCACATGGTTCAAAGCGATTCGGATCTACGGTTTCTTGCAGAATGCGAAATACCCATCGTTCCGGATCAATAATGGTATTATTCGTTACAGACACACGGACTGAACCCACATAAGCCATGGGAGTGACGGAGCGAACGAATACATTTCCCGTGACCAGTAAATCAGCTGCTTCATGCGTTGCATTGAGTGGTCTGAAAAATTCGAGTCCGGTGGATCCACCTAAATTCAATGCTCGCTGTCCGCCATCGATGAATGAATTCTGTTCAATGCGAATATATCTCGTCCCACCTTTTGCCTGTATGCAATTTGAACCTGATTTTCTGAAGATATTATTTCTGAATATTCCTTTATGACATCCCACCATATCCGCACCACTTCCACCCGGTGAGCCATTTTCGAAGAGACAATTCTCAATCACGAAATCATCAAGTCCCGACAATTTCAATTGATCATTATTTCCGCTTGCTCCCATACCGGAAAATGTCAGATTGCGAAATACCATATGATGCGTTGGCGTATCAAATGTTCCGCCATCATCACAATTCATTCCATTGCTTGTCTGACCATTCACTGTGAAATTTTCAATGATCATATAAGAGCAATCGGAGAAATGCATGGACTCCGAACCACCTTGGAATATAACGGAATCACGATGCATGCCTCGAATCACGATTGGAGCATTTGCAGTGCCGGCAATGTTCTCGATAAAAAAGGCACCTTGATATTCACCCGGATACATGAGGACCGTATCTCCCGGCTTAGCATCGAGACATGCCAAACGAGGATTTGCATATGTTTTTCCAATGCCGACATCGAGTGTTCGAGACTGCATTGTTGTATACAAAAGTAGGTTCAAAAGCCAGATTATGACATAAGTAGGTATTGTGAGTACTTTCATTGAATCAATATGGTAATGATGGATCAAAATCGCCAAATGTAAAATAGCACTCTTCTTGGGAACAAAGCATGAAAAAATAGAGTTAATTAGCTTTGTTGAAATCAATATTTCTCAGTAAGTTACAAGAAATTCGATTTCGCCCTTTGATACCGCCTCACCACGGCTCACCACCAGGTATCCATTCATACTATTGATAGATCGCTCCTCATTTGGGAGGGTTTTTATACATATTGTCAAGAGGTATGGTATGGGACATGAATTAGCTACGATTGCTCCCGGTAATTATGTGGCCTTCACATTTTTTATCGGCACAATGGCAATGATGGCAGCTTCGGTATTTTTCTTCTTGGAGTTAAATACCACGCCCACTCGTTGGAGAACATCTGTTCTCGTTTCCGGCATCATCACATTCATCGCGGCTGTGCATTATTACTATATGCGTAGCTATAACTTGGAAACCGGTGAATCACCGACTTTCTTCCGTTATGTGGATTGGTTATTGACAGTGCCCCTGATGTGCGTTGAGTTTTATCTCATCACAAAGAAAGCAGGCGCGACGATTGGTCTTTTATGGAAATTGATCATTGCGTCAATTTTCATGTTGGTGACAGGTTATATCGGTGAAGCGATGCATGGACAAGATGCCTCCAGCTGGGTTTGGGGCACAATCTCATCCATCGGCTATGCTTATATCGTTTGGTTAGTATGGGCAGGCGATGTAGCCAAATTGGCAAAATCTTCTTCACCTGCAGTTGCAGCAGCAAATCGTTATCTCGGTTGGTTCGTGCTTGTAGGTTGGGCGATTTATCCATTGGGATATATCCTTGGTACAACCGGTGGACTCTTTGGCAATCAAATGGTT
>JALRFC010000200.1 GCA_023253875.1 Candidatus Kapaibacterium sp. | reverse complement strand
CCAACCATTCAGTAGATGTATGGCATAAGTCTCATCATTCGCTTGATGTCGAATGCGAATTCCTGATTCATAGTAGGGGGAATTATCCGCGACGATGCTTCGCGTGGGGACCAAACACTCCTTTCCAATAGGAGATTCAACTCCGATATGAGATGCATATATTCCGGCAAGTATATCTATTGTGTGTGTGGGTGCAAAAGATAGCCACATAGAATTGATATTTTTCAGTAGTCCAATTTCATGGGCGAGATTATCACGAGAATAAGTACCGGACATTATGGAACATTCCCCTTTCCATGATCCTGCATCGAATGCAATTGTACCCAGCACTAGATTCATCGCGGGTGCATTGAGTTCCACATGTGATACCATATACTCAGGTAATCTTTCAGCATTCTTTATGAATGAATACTGAAGATATGCCTCCCCATGAAGTGAAGTGCTTACCTTTATTTCTGCTTCATCACCTAATATTTCCGGTGTATTGATACTCAGAAAACATAGTATGAATAAAGCAAGATTGATCAATTTCAATTTCACGGAATCTGTTCAATTGTCAACATATTTGTTCTTGAACGTGCTACGAGAGGACGACCAATCGTGATGACAACAGATTCACCCGACTTGAAAAATTGTTCTTTCTTCAGGAATTGTTTCATGTGCTCTACCGTGAAATCCGTTCCGCCGACTTTGCTAATCAATACGCCCGTAACACCCCAAAATAATCCTGTTCTTCTCGCAATCTCCGCAAACTCGGTCATGGCAATGATGGGAGTATTTGGTCTTCTATTTGAAATCAACAATGCCGTTTCACCCGACAAACTCAGTGTTGAAATACCGGCAACATCTTGATTCTCGGCAATTGTCGCAGCAGCGGTTGCAATCAAATCAGTATTATGTTCTTTTCTCGGTAAGCCCATTGTTCTTCTTCTGATGCGCATATCATCTTGTTTACAATGTGATTCAGCTTCACTACAAATCGTGCGCATATAACTCACGGCTTCCACCGGAAATGCACCAACACTAGTTTCCGCGGAAAGCATCACAACATCGGTTCCATCCAAGACGGCATTTGCCACATCGCTCGCTTCTGCTCTTGTTGGTCTTGGATTATTGATCATGGATTCAAGCATTTGCGTTGCAGTAATGACCGGCTTCGCATAGCGATTACATACAGCAATGATATTCTTCTGAACCGTTGGTACTTCTGCCGCAGGAATTTCCACACCGAGATCGCCACGTGCAACCATGATCACATCGGAAGCCTGAACGATTGCATCAATATTCGAAACTGCCTCGGGTTTTTCAATCTTTGCAATCACCCATTGCTTGCCACCAAGTTTTGTTATCACTTTCTTGATATGATATATATCTTCGGGTCTTCTCACAAAAGAAAGCGCCACATAATCCACACCATGATCAACTGCGAATTTGACATCCTTTTTGTCTTTCTCTGTCATTGAAGGTTGACTCACCATCACATTCGGAAGATTAATTCCTTTGCGTGATTTCAGTATTCCGCCATTCAATACCGTCACATAAACAAAAGGTGCTTTTACAGATGTGACTGTCACTTTCATGAGTCCATCATCGAAGAGCATGATATCGCCTTTTTTTACATCCTGTGCGATTTCAGGATATTCTACGGGTATAAAGTGTGCAGGAATTATTTCTCCGGATTTCTTTGCTTTTTGTCTATCCGCAATTGCAAAACTTGCACCGGTTTCAAGATTGATCACTTGATCTTTTAAATCAGCAACGCGGATTTTTGCACCTTGCAAATCAGCGACGATGGGAAGAAATATGCCCAATTTTTTTTCCGCTGAACGAATGATCTTGATATTCTCTAGATGCACTTCATGGGAGCCATGTGACATATTAAGTCGAAAGCCATTTGCACCGGCCAAAACCAATTCAACTATTTTGTTTTGTGATGCAATTGCCGGACCCATTGTACAGAGAATCTTCGTGTTTTGATGGAGATGTTCCAGTCTATATGACTTCAGTGCATTACGCAATTGCTGAGTATTCGGTGCGAATTGTTTCTTTTTCACGCTTTATCCTTGAAGGGCTGTTTTGATAAATCCATCTGCTTCATCTAATTTATTTTTAGCAGTCTGCGCATCAATATCTGCGAGTAACATCATAAGCGCTGTCTTTACATGACCTTTTGCCAAATCAAGAACTTCGCCGGCTTTATCATAGTCCACATCCGCTATTTCCATGATGATGCGTTTTGCTCTTTCACGCAATTTCGCATTTGTCAATTGCAGATCCACCATGATATTTCCATAACTTTTGCCGAGTCTGATCATAGAGGCGGTTGTGAGCATATTCAGCACCATTTTTTGTGCTGTCCCACTTTTCATTCTTGTAGAACCGGCAATGACTTCAGGCCCAACATTCGGCGCAATCACAATTTCAGCTTCAACGCCAAGTGCATGTAATTGTTCGCGCGAATTCGTGGTTACCAAAATGGTATGACATCCCATACTTCTGGCTTTGTCCAAAGCTCCTCTCACGAATGGTGTTCTTCCTGATGCGGCGATTCCACAAATCACATCATTGCGATTCACATGATTGTCAAGCAAAGACTGCGCGCCGAATTCAACTGAATCTTCTGCGCCTTCTTGTGCTTTGAACATAGCTTGCTCTCCACCGGCGATGATGCCTTGGACCATATCTGGATCAGTGCCAAATGTTGGAGGACATTCCGATGCATCAACGATACCGAGTCTACCGCTTGTTCCCGCACCGACATAGAATAATCTACCACCGATTTTGAATTGTTCGGTGATGATATCAACTGCTTCCGTGATATGCTCGAGTTCATCTTTGATTGCCAATGCGACCATTGCATCTTCGCTATTAATGAGCTCAAGAATTTCGGACGTATTCATGAGATCAATGTCTTTCGATCGTTGATTTCTTTGCTCTGTGGCAAGATTCGATATTTCTTTGAAGAGTGAGGTCATGGGTTAATGTCTTGCGGCTCCGCCATCCACATTGATGGTTTGTCCTGTGATGATTCCCGATGCCGGCAATGCAAGAAATGCCACCAGATTTGCGATGTCTTCGGGTTCATCCGGACGATGCACTGCTTGTTCGGGTAGAATATGTTCGAGAATGGTTTTGGACAATCGCACATCATGTGGTCTTTGCGTTGCCGTCAAACCAACAGTGATTGCATTGATCGTGATTCCATGTTTACCAATTTCCGATGCGAGTGATCTGGTGAAACCAATCACGCCCATTTTTGCTGCGGCATAATGTGCCAGAAATGGCGTGCCAAGCCATACAGTATTGGAAGACATCGTGATGATTCTCCCAAAATTTTTGGCCTTCATTGTTGGAAGCACGGCTTGGGTGACGAGGAAGAGACTTGTCAGATTGATTTCCATCATTCGACTCCATTGTTCATGCGTGATCAATTCCAATGGTGCTTCATCATAGATGCCGACATTATGTACAAGAATATCAATTGTCCCAAATTCCTTCAGCGTTGCATCAATCAATGCTTGTACATCTTCGGGCTTAGTGCAATCGGCTTTCACGGTGAGTGCTCTTCCACCGGCTTGTCTGACTTTTTCTGCTGTTTCACTTGCATCTGCCAAATCTGCGATCACAACGATAGCACCTTCTTCAGCGAGTCGTTCACAAAATGCACTGCCATTACCGAATGCGGCACCGGTGACGATTGCCACGCGATCTTTCAGACCATGTTCGAATTCATGTATTTTCATTCTAACCTTTCATATTATGCTCTTGGATGAGCTTTTTGATATGCTTGTTTGAGTCTGTCCACG
>JALRFC010000001.1 GCA_023253875.1 Candidatus Kapaibacterium sp. | reverse complement strand
TGATTGCGTGGGAAGAGTACAGTCCATAATCACTGTTTCGGGTGGTGGTTGGCAATTATGGATTACATTTCCACAAGAATTTCGAAAGTATATTGTGCCTGTAGGTTCCATCTGTATCAATGGTGTGAGTCTGACTGTCGCCAGAGTGAAAGACAATACATGTATGATGGCTATTATTCCGCATACCTTGGCTGTGACAACCATTGGTTCGCTCACCGTGAATGCGCAGGTAAATCTCGAATTCGACATTCTTGGAAAATATGTTGAAAATATGATCATACATGGTGAAAAGAAGAGCTCTGTATTTGATTCATATCTTGATCAGCCGGGAATGTGATGATGACTACAATGCACTTAGAATCCATCCCCGGATTTCACCCATTTTTTATCGAAAGCACACAATCTGAAGTCGATATTCATATTGATGCTCAAACAGCAATGCGAGCCGAACGATTGGGTCCGATAGCCGGATCAATCATAGCGCAAACGATGCAGAATCTTCCATTGAGTGAGAAGCAGAAGAATGGATTAGATGCACTCCTGAATGGAAAAGCAATTGCGATGATCACGGGACAACAACCCGGCTTTTTGGGAGGACCATTATATTCTCTGTATAAAGCGATGTCCTGCATTGCGCTTGCTGAACAACACTCCACAGATAAGGTTCCGATTGTCCCGATTTTTTGGATTGAGGATAATGATCATGATGGAATGGAAGCTGGAATAGCATCAATTATTGATCAATCGGGAAGCATGCATACATTGCATTGCGATAATATGCATGAGCTTCAATCTCCAATTCCGATACATGAGAGAATATTTTCAGACCATGT
The DNA here is from genome assembly GCA_023253875.1 of Candidatus Kapaibacterium sp. Taxonomy (GTDB): domain Bacteria; phylum Bacteroidota; class Ignavibacteria; order Kapaibacteriales; family UBA961; genus UBA961. Next base: position 27,182 of record JALRFC010000001.1, on the reverse strand, counting down.
TTTGTCAGTAATGGAGACTATTTCGGAACAGCTTCCGAATTCAGAATATGGTCAGGCAATTCTTCATCAGATTCAGGAAGTATATACTCCGGGAAAGAATTGGTCGGAATCATTTCTCGAGTATATGCAAGAGCATTGTGGCGAATTTGGACTGCTCTTTTTTTCGTCTTCAATTGCACGAAAGGAAGGGTGCTTCAAAGAAAGGATATTACATGAGATTTCACATGCAGGTGAATTACAACAATTGGTTCTTGAAAAGAATGCAATATTGATTGCAAGGGGCATGAAGATTCAGGCGGAAGCTGGAGTCATCAATGCATTTTATCATAATCAGCATGGAAGACATAAAATTGATATTGATGAAAATGGGAATGTTCTTCTTGCTTCTGATTCTGTCACCAAAGATGAATGCATTGATTTGATTCTTGCTCATCCAGAACAATTCTCGCCATCTGTATTACTTAGACCTCTCATTCAAGATTCAATCATTCCAACGATTGGTATGATCATTGGTCCTGGTGAATATGGATATATGTCACAATTGGAACAAGCATATTCTTCTTTGATGATACCTATGCCCCAGTTACATGGCAGACATTCGGCAACCATCCTCATTCCATCCATTGCGAAGTATCTCTCGAAACATGAATTGGAGGCGCACTTTTTCATGCGCATCATGAATGAAATAGAACGAGATTTATCACTTCGATTTGCACATGATGCCGAATCAGATGCAATGATTGGGAAATTGAGATTAATGATACATGAAGAACTCACTGCAATATCTAATCATGCGAAGTCAATAGATTCCTCATTGCTTGGGATGGTCTCAGCAACAGAACATGGCATTGAGAAATTGATTGATGGAATGGAAAAAAAGATAATCTCGGCCATTAAGAAAAAACAAGACATGCTTTTTGGTAAAGCTTCTGAAACGCATGCTTGGATTTACCCTCACAATCAACTCCAAGAAAGAGTGTTAAGCAGTGTTTCAATTGAAGCAAAAATAGGGAAGGATAAGTTCAGGGATATTCTCAACATAATCAAAGATGCACCAAGAGACAAGCATCTATTGATAGATGTGAATGCACTTCCATAATAGAAATTAAGAAGCTCTTTGTATGACGAAGTGAGCAAAATCCTTCAATGAGGATTTATAAACAGAATCAGGAAAAATATCAAGCAATTGAATGGCTTCTTTAATCAATGCTTCTGAAGTATTCTGTGCATAGTCAATTCCTCCATATTGTTTCACGAAGTTCATGATACATGCAATGTCTGAAGTTTGAAGATTTCCCTTCTTGATCATTCCAAGTATGCTCTTTGCTTCACTTTTGGGAGCAGTTCTTAAAGCATGAATCAGTGGCAATGTGATTTTCTTTTCCTTTAAATCATTTGCATATGGTTTGCCGATCAGATTTGTTCGACTGACATAATCGAGCAAGTCATCACGAATCTGAAAGGCAAGTCCCACCAATTCGCCAAATCGAGAGATATTATCAATGCACTGTATATCATGCGTTGCGCTTCGTGCACCAATTTCACAGCATGTACTGATAAGTGAAGCAGTTTTATCGCCAATGATCTTGAAATACGTTTCTTCATCAATATTCAATTGTCGACTCTTCTGCATTTGCAATAATTCGCCCTCACTCATTCTCTGAACAGCTTTGCTGGTTGCTTTCAAAAAAGCAAATTCATCATTGTCCACTGCGATATGAAGTCCACGAGAAAGCAAATAATCACCAACCAGTACAGATGCTTTATTCTTCCACAATGCATTGATGGAAGGCATGCCTCGTCTTTCGCCCGCATCATCAACTACATCATCATGTACCAAAGTGGCTGTATGCAATAATTCAACCATTGATGCACCGATGAATGTTCTATTTGTTGTACCACCACATAATTCAGCACTAAGAAATACTAAAGTGGGGCGAACGCGCTTGCCTCTTTGACGTAAAATATATCGAATGACAAGATTCAGCAGAGGAACATCCGTTTGCATTTGCTTTCTGAAATACGGATGAAATGCTTCAAGTTGTTGTTTGACGACGCTGCTGATAGTGGCTATAGACATGAGTGTTACTCAATTGAAGTGACCGATTCTTCCTTTTTACGGGCAAAAACCGTTACGAGAATACTGATTTCATAAAGAACCCAAAGAGGAGCTGCAAAAACAAGTTGGCTAACCGGATCTGTACTTGGAGTCAATGCCGCAGCCAAGACAAGAATGACCACTATCGAATGTCTGCGATATTTTCTGAGCATTTCCGGACTGATGATACCGATTTTTGCAAGGATATAGGCAATCATCGGCAATTCAAAAATCAATCCGGCACTCAAGAGCGTTGTAGTGATAAAACTAAAATATTCGGTGACATCAATGCTATTTTTGATAAGTGTTGAACCAAAAGAAGCCGTAAATGAGAGCATCACGGGTATCATGATCCAATAGGCAAATGCAACACCTGCCAAAAAGCAAAAAGAAGTATAAAAGGTAATCTTGCCCGCCCAACGACGTTCTTTTTCATAGAGTCCGGGAGCAATAAATTTCCACAGTTGATATAATGTATATGGCATGGAAATAATCAATCCCGCCATAATGATTACTTTGAAATAGAGAAATGCCTGACCGAAAGGACGAAGATTCTGCAATTCCAGATTCACAGAGGCAGCCGGCTTGAGCAAAACCCAATTCATGAGTTCATCAACAAATGCCCCTGAAATGATACATCCAATGACAATACCAAGAATTGCAAGACTTATCCTAAGTCTCAATTCTTCGAGATGATCAAAGAAACTCATTTCAAACTGCTCACCGGCAGATTGCTTGGCCATGTTTCAATCCGGTGAATCTCATTCGCATGAAATTCATGAGAAAGGGTGAAGAAGAAAATGTCAGCGAATTGAAAGGAAATATCAATTCAGGACAAAAATACGACAATAAGCATCGCTGACCAACGAAGCCATAAATGCACAATCAAAGGCGATTGTTTCATCATCAATACAATTGCTTCAATCGCTCGATTGTGGAAAATCTCCTAAATCCCTGATAATACCAAAGATTTAGACTTATTCACATCGAATCTATGCACTTTGCGGGGTGCTTTTGCCATGCATATTTGATGAATACTACCTCTTTTGTCAAATGCTGAAAAAGCAAGACATTTTTTTTTCAAAAAGAAAATTTTCTAGTTGCATTCATGTGGAAAAATTTTCCATTTTTGCACCCCGGTTTTGCAGGACATTCAGTATGATTCCCCCGGATTAACTCCATCCCGCTAGGATTATCCGCATCTGTCTGTTTTTTATACCGAGCTCAATCTACCCATGGTGATAATCATGGGGCATTCTCTCATGGCTTTTGCCGTGGGTCGTCACAGCTATGGAAAGGAGTATCCAATTGGCTAGAAAACGCGACACAATTGATTTGTTTCCGGGTAACAAGGAAACCCGCCCCGATATTGTTAAGAAAAACACAGTCGGTAATTCACATAATCTCATTGGTGATATTGGCCAATCTTCAAGGCCATTGAGTCCTCAAGCCATAGAATTCTGGGAAGGTATGTCGAGATTAATTCGCGACAATGTTTCTTCTCAGATGTGGAAGACATGGTTTGAGCTCATTAAACCTCTATCATGGGAAGAGCAAACCCTCACGATTGAAGTCCCAAGTCAATTCTTTGTCGAATGGATTGAGGAGCATTATCGCGACCTTTTGCGCAAGACTCTCAGCCAAGTTGCCGGAGAGGATGCTTCATTGCGCTATGAGGTAGTTGTGAGCAAAGGTGAGACTTCGCTAGAAGATAGAACCATTCGCATTCCTGCTTTGAGAAATACTCCTGCCACCGGTAATCAATCCGTATTACATTTTGCAGGACAGAGTAAACAAGCAGAACCTGATTTTGAATTTCTTTCTGCACTCAATCAACGATATGTCTTTGATAATTTTGTTCGTGGTGACAGTAATCAACTTGCTGCTTCTGCAGCATTTGCAGTGGCTGAAAGACCGGGCAAAACGAATTTCAATCCATTGTTCATTTATGGTGGAACAGGTTTGGGCAAGACACATCTTGCGCAAGCAATTGGGAATTTTATCGTTGCACAGAAGCCTGGTGCCAGAGTGCTCTACACGAATAGTGAGCGCTTCACTTTTGAATATGTCAATGCAATTCAGAATAATAAACTGAATGAATTCACAAATTTTTATCGCAGTGTTGATGTATTGATCGTTGATGATATTCAATTCCTTGGTGGGAAAGAAAAAACACAGGATCATTTCTTCCATACTTTCAATGCATTGCACTTATCAGGTAAACAAGTAGTTCTTACGAGTGATAAGCCACCGAAGGAATTATTGGATATTGATGCTCGATTGATTTCTCGATTCCAATGGGGATTGTCTGCAGATATTCAACTTCCTGATTTTGAAATGCGTATGGCTATTTTGCAGAAGAAGTCTCAAGATGAAGGCTTTGAATTGCAACATGAAGTGGCTGAATACATTGCCAAGAATATCAATGGTAATGTGAGAGAACTTGAAGGTGCTTTGATTAAATTGATAGCAAAGATTTCGCTTGATAGTCGTGTGATGGGACTTGATTTGGCGAAAGAAGTAGTGCAAGGAATTGCAGGTACAACAGCTCGTCAGCTCAGCATGGATTCCATTGCGGTTGAAGTGTCTTCTTATTATCAAATTCCTGTTGAATTGTTGTCTGCAAAAACTCGCAAGCATGAAGTGGTGATTGCAAGACAAATGACAATGTATCTCATCAAGATGCTGATTGGAACTTCTCTAAAAAGCATCGGTGCACATTTTGGTGGAAGAGATCATACCACGGTCTTGCATTCATGTCAGACGATTGACAATTATCTTGGACATGATATCAAAGTCAGAACAGCTCTTGAAACATTAAAGAGTAATCTATTGAATCGCTAAGCTGAATAACGAATTACTGATTCAATAAAAACCGTCCTTTTGGACGGTTTTTTTTATTCACCGCGACGCATATCTCTCTCAATGTCTTTCTTTTTTAGATCCTCTCTTTTGTCATGCAGTTTTTTGCCACGTACGATTGCGATTTCAACTTTTACATATGGTCCGGAAAAATACATCGAAAGCGGAATAACAGTCATTCCTTTTTCTTGAATTGCTTGTTTGAGTTTTGTGCTTTCTTTGTCATGCAATAATAAAACACGGTCCCTAGTCGGATTGTGATTTTCTCTATTGCCATGATCATAGGGGCTAATATGAGCTCCCATTAATTTTGGCGCCCGTGCATACTTTGATTCGAATAGTACATAACTGTCTTGCAAATTGCATTTCCCGGCACGCAGTGATTTCACTTCTGTACCTGTGAGTATAATGCCGGCCTCAAGCGTTGAGATTATCTCAAAATCATGTCGTGCCTTTCGATTTTGGGCAATGACTTTTGTTTTTCTTTGTTCCGGTTTATCCGACATAGAGTATGACTCAAAAAATTGGAATGTGCTTGACGCTCAGCATGGAGAATCATTGCCCTGTTTAGAGATTCATGCAATGATACAATGCAATTCCTGTTGCGATGCCTACATTCAATGATTCTGCTGAATGTGCACCATCAATACGAATTGGACGTGTAATGCATGAAGTGGTTTGAGGTGAAATGCCATGGGATTCACTTCCCATGATTAAGCCCCATTCCATTGGTAATGTGTGTAAGTCCCGTAAGGATGTATTACCACTTGCCTCAAGACCAAATAGCTCGCCATTGGGGAATGATGATTTCCACTCATTGCAAAATGATGAGAGAGAAGTTTTTTGGTGAATATTCACTCTGAAAATTGAACCCATGGATGCGCGAATGGCTTTTGGACCAAAGGGATCGGTACAATTACCACCCAGAACGATATGTTTCATGCCGAACCAATCAGCGGTTCGTAGTATTGTTCCTAGATTTCCCGGATCATTGATGTCTTCCAATGCCAAGAATGTCTGTGGCATTAATATTGGCGTTTCCGGTAATTCTACGACAGCAAACATATCTTGAGGATTTGTTGCATCACTCATTCTAGAAAATGCATTAGTGCCGGCTTTGCATACTTCAATACCTGCTTGTTCATATTCTTGGGCAAGTGACATTGCAGATATGGAGGCATCATCGGATATAACCACATATTGTACATGAATATCTGCACCAAGCAATTCTTTGCATATTTTCAATCCCTCAGCAATGAATCTGCCTTGTTCTTCTCGTTCTTTTCTTTTGTCAAGAGTTCTTATTCGTGCCTGTTCGGCCTTGGAAAGATATTCCATGTATGAGACTCGGTTGTGAAATCAAAGTGCAAATCTACAATCTATGTGCATGAGTATGAAACAATCTGGTCAAGGTGTATAATTTTGAAAGAACTCGTAAATTGATTGATATGATAGATCATTATACATATCCAAATGACAGAGAATTGAATGATAGAGAAAAGTCCATACTTCGCTCCATTGTTCAGTCATATATTTTGACAGCCACGCCTGTGGGTTCAAGATTTCTCTCAAAGACATCAGAAGAATTTACTCTGAGTCCTGCCACGATACGAAATGTCATGGCTGATTTGGAGGAGATGCATTTCATTAGTCATCCTCACACTTCTGCAGGCAGAGTACCAACTGATAAAGGTTATCGCTGTTATGTTGATACATTGATGGATGTGCAAGCATTACCTGAACAACAGAGGCATGTCGTAAAGGAACAACTCACTGCATTAACTCAAGAACAGGCATTGAAAGATGCATCCAAAATACTTGGTGCTCTTTCACATTGTCTTGCAATCGTGGAATTGCCTCAGATGTTGGATATCATCATCAAGAAAGTGCATCTATTGCCACTTTCCACGAATCGATTATTGATTGCCATGGAATTGGAATCACATATTGTTCGCACAGTCACATTGGAAACAGATTTATCCATCGATTCCACTGCGATTGATGGAACAAGTGAATTCATCAATAGTAGAATCAGTGGAAAGACCATTCGATATGTTCGCGAACATCTTATTGGAATGATGATGGAAGGTGCTAGAGGACATCATACGCTTCTTAGACTCTTCATAGATTCAGTTGACACTTTGCTTAATCCACATGCGCTCAAAGAAGAAAAGGTCCACATTGCCGGAGCGCAACATTTATTGGAGTATCCCGAATTTGATTCACCAAATCAATTGCGAGGCGTGATCGAATTGGTGGAAAATGAAGATGTGATTATTCATTTATTGGATCAAAGAGAGGAAAATCAAGAAGATTCCGTTCAAATTGTGATCGGCAATGAAATGAAAGAAGAACGATTAGTGGAATATAGCATGGTCATGGGATCCTATTCCATCAAAGGAGCTCAGGGTTCCATTGGATTGATTGGTCCAAAACGGATGAATTATGCCAAAATGGTATCACTGGTCACATATATGGGACAAGTCTTGTCTCATAGCCGATGAGTTTGGTATTTTGCGGTGAGAGAAGGCGGAAATTTTACTATTTTTGCGATTGATTCAGTTATTTCAATGAGAGTACAGTGAATATTCAAGTAGTTCTCTTTTCTTTATTGGCAGTAGTTGCAATTGCGACAGGCATATTACTTGTCACGAGACGTAATCCGGTTTCTGCTGCGGTATCACTCATCATGCATTTCTTTGCGCTTGCGGGATTATATCTCACATTACAAGCACAATTCATTGCTGCCGTGCAAATCTTGGTCTATGCAGGAGCAATCATGGTATTGGTTGTTTTCGTAATCATGCTTCTCAATTTAGGCAAAGAAGATGCTTTGCAAGAAAAGTTCAATCCGCGAACAGCTTTGGCTATTGCAATGTCGGCAGCGCTCATCATGCAGATGTTACTTGCATTTTTGAGTGCACCAACAGGGTTCAATGAAATCGCTCCATCTGCAGAAAAAATTGGTTCTCCGGCTGAAATCGGGAATGTATTATTCTCGGGGTATATTTTCCCATTTGAAGCAATCTCATTGTTATTGCTTGCTGCTGTTTTGGGATCAATCATTTTGGCAAAACGAAATATAGAAGACTAATAGACATGAATCTTACTTCCATACCCTTAGAATATTACTTGGCACTTTCATCCATCATATTTGTGATTGGTGCCACCGGTGTTATAACACGAAGAAATGCAATTATCATCTTCATGTGCATTGAAATGATGTTGAATGCTGTAAATCTCACTTTGGTTGCCTTTTCAGCTTATTTGGGAGATTCTGCAGGTCAAATGTTTGTCTTTTTTGTGATGGCTGTTGCCGCCGCAGAAGCTGCTGTTGGCTTGGCAATTGTATTAGCTTTATTCCGTTCTAGACAAACAGTATATGTGGATGAAGTAAATCTCATGAAGTGGTGAGTTTTCAAACACTTAAGTATTAGAACTCCCAATTGGGAGTTTTTTTTTGCCAAAAAACATAGATGTTCTGCAAGAAAAAAAATGTAAAGTCGTCAATGCACGCCATTGCGGAACAAATTTCCATGTAAGGTTCAGTCTAGATTGACTGTCTTTATAGTATCGGGTACACCACACATCTCGATACGGAAGAGCACTCTCTTTCCCACTTTTCGCCACCCAACAATGGCAGTGATATGCCGGATTCACCACCCGGCATATACACGGTCTCGATTGGGACTGAATATGGAATACTCTTCTGCAACAAAAAAATCCCTTCAGGCATGCCCTGAAGGGATTTTAAGTTTAAAGAGTCCGCCTTATTTGCCGGCTTTACGAACTTTCTTTACATCTGCTTCGGAAACAATACCTCCATTATTTCCCCAAGAATTCAATACGAATGTAATAACAGCAGCAGCGTCTGCATTCGTATACTTTGCGGGAAGCGGTGTCATCACATTATTGAATTTCTTGCCATTAACCGTGATTGCTCCTTTCAAGCCATTCACGACATTATCTGTGACCACTTTAGCGCCTTTGGTCTTGACATAATCTGATCCTGCGAGCGGAGGATACACAGTTGACAATCCTTGACCATTTGCCTGATGACAAGTTTTGCAGTATTCTGAATATACCGCTTGTCCTCTTTTCATGAGGGCAGCTTTATCAGGTCCTGCTGCCTGACCATTGCTCGAAAAGACCACTAAACCTACGATTGCAATTGCTAATTGCATAAACGATGCTTTCATCGTATTCCTCGATAAAAAATGTGAAACATTCTAATCAATGCTTTGGTGAACAACATTGCTGTTCTTGATTATGCTTTAATAGAGAAGACTTGGCACTTGGAGTACTATCCGGGAGGATTGGACTTATCATCGGAATGCCAAGTGAAAGACCACGTAATATAAAGATGACCGCAATGACTGCTGTTCCTATCGGTAGAGCATTGCTTACATATTTTTGAAGCGTTGGATTCTTGAATGAGGACAAACTTCCAATAAATAGTAAAGATGGGATTGTGCCAATACCAAACAAGATCATCCAAACCGCGCTTCCAAAGATTGAGCCTGCATTCAATGATCCAAGAAATGCAGCATATAAAAATCCACAAGGCAGAATACCATTTATCATGCCAAGAAAGAAATCACCTTTGATACTTCTTTCTTTCCAATACTGTTGAGTATTCTGTTGAATGAAGGAATAGAACCTTCCAAAGGAGCGAAGGATTGGAAGCGATGATATTAATCGTGATGGGAGAACAATCATGAGTAACATGAAAATTCCTGCTATGATAGAAATCGCTTCCTGCGATGCTGCAAGTCGTAATGCACCACCGGAAAATCCAATGAGTGTCCCAATACTTGCATAGATAGCGATTCTTCCGACATGATAGGATAACCTAGAAAGGAATGGTCTATTGCCATGAAGAACAAGAACGATTGGGCCACACATTCCCATGCAATGTATGCTACCAAGCAAGCCCATTGTCAAAGCAGAAACATAGAGTATATCGCTTGTCACTTTGTGAATCTCCGCTCAGCATAAAATGATGTTTGACCGACAGACCATTCAACTTTTGCAATCCATAATCCTGATGTCAGATTTGCAATTGAGAATGATTGCTGTGCAATTCCACCAACTATCTTGATTTCTTTGTCCAAATCTGAACCAGACGGACGATAGAGATGTATCATTCCACGTTCAGGAGTATTTGGAAATTGAATCGAGAGTATGTTTCCTTCATGTGTAAGTGAGAATTTTTCGGACAAATTCAGTGCATTATTCTCCGCCAGCATTTTTGCATCTTGTCGTAATTCATCAGCATAATATTGCGGGCTGACGAGATCCACTTTTTGGGTGAAAGAGAATATCATGAAGCCTATTGTTGCCAAAGCAAAAGTAGTATAGATGATTCCAATGCGCCAGCCCCAGTGAAATCTAGATTGTGTCTTTTCCATGATTACTCCTTAAGGCGCTATGAAAGCACTTTGAACTGTTTCGAGAAGTGTGCCATGTGAATATATGCCGAACTGAATCATTGTCTTACCGGAAGTGGCTGATTCTTTTGGAATCGAAACTAATATTCTACTTTCCAATGTGGTGAATTCCTTGACCGGAGTGAATGATCCCAAAGGTCGCATAGTTGCTGTATTCGGCGATAAAACTTTTATGTTGATTTCTTTATTGCCAAATGTTTTGTTTGTAATCATCACATTGAAAAAATTGCCGATGGCATCATTGCCTTGTTTGATGAATGTTGTGCCCGGTTGACGCAAGATTAATGTTTCTGTTTCGGTTCTTTTTGAGAACATAAATGCAACAATGGAAAGCAAGATGATCCACACAGCAAGATATGCCTTGATTCTGCCGGTGAAAATATTTGCTGTTCCATTCTTTACGGCTTCCCATGAAGTATATCTGATGAGTCCTTTGGGTGATCCGACTTTTGTCATGACATGGTCGCATGCATCAATACATGCTGTGCAATTCACACATTCGAGCTGAATGCCATTTCGGATGTCAATTCCGGTTGGACATACAACGACGCATTGGTGACAATCAATGCAATCACCTTTTATCGTTTGCACATCTCCAACATTATTGTTTTTCTGTTTTCCTCTTGGTTCCCCACGTACAAAATCATAAGTAACGGCAATGGTGTTTTTATCAACCAAAACCGATTGATATCTTCCATATGGACAAGCAATCAAACAAGCTTGCTCACGGAATCTTGCGAAGACTGCATAAAACACAAAGCTGAAGAGAGTAATGATCCCCAATCCTGAAAGATGATTCATGGGATCATCTAATTGAATCTTGAGTAATTCATCTCGACCAATGATATATGCCAAAAAGGTATTGGCAATGGCAAATGAAATTCCAAAGAATATGATATGTTTCACACTCTTTTTCAGAATCTTCTTTTGTGTCCATCTTCCGGCATTGAGTATGGCTTGTTCTTTTGGAGAACCCTCGATAAACCATTCGATTCTTCGAAAGACCATTTCTAGAAAAATGGTCTGGGGACACATCCATCCGCACCAAATTCTTCCTGCAATTGCAGTGAACAATGCAACGGAAACCAGGGCAGAAAGTGCAAGAAGAACAACTAAATGGAAGTCCTGTGGCATAAATGGTATGCCAAAGACAATAAACATTCTTTCTGGAAGATTCAGCAACATGAATGGATGACCATTCACATATATGTGGGGTCCGGCAAAGAGAAAAATGAGCAGAATAGTGGCTACTATTGTACGAGCTGTATAATATTGGCCTTTGGGTTGTCGGGCATAAATCCATTTTCGAGAACCATCGCGATCTATGCTTGCGAGTTCATTCCGAAAATTCTCGACATCCTCAACAGGGATATCAATTATGGACATATTCAATCCCTCCCAGAATCAGAATATGATATTGAACATTGACTTCATGTCAAAATTCTTTGGTTTTGGTCACTCTAACAATGATTTTTGTCATACCTCATGAATTTCCGGATAAGTAATGCAACAAGCTCTTTTCACATTAGTACTTTCTGAATCTGATGGAATGTCAGATTCTCTGTATCCTTTTTCTATCATGCATTCTTCCTGGGAATTGCGATATGGTGGTCGAAGGATCTTTGAAGTTTATAGAGATTCATTGCCGGAATTTTCCATTCGTTTTGCCGGACGCGATCTTCAAAAAAGATCTTTTTTAGAACAAGAAGGGTTTGCAATGGATGGATTATCTATTCATTCTGCTCCACTCATGATTCTTCGTTCAGAAATTGTACCCAATGCACAGACGGTAACCATACTTCGAAGAATGGCAATTGATGGCGGACAATCTTTTGTAATAAAAGATGAAGAGAGAATAATAGGTGTGTATTTGGTACAAGAAGCTGAATTATCCTATGTGAATCTTCATGCCCCTACTTTTGAGCAAATCATAGAGAAAATTCCCTTTGATTCTTTGCCAATCACGCAGTTGCACACGGAGAGTATTATCTATCAATGGGATGCGATGATGCTTGCTCCGAAAGCCATTTCAGAGTCATTTGGCTTCTTCTCCAAGCAATTGAGAGAAGCTCTGCCCGGGCATGTATTTGCATTGAATGTAGACCGCATTCTCATCGGGAGAAATTGTGAATGTGCCCCCGGAATAGTGCTGGATGCTAGCAAAGGACCAATCATCATTGAATCAGATGTTCACATCATGGCGCATTCTTTTATTCAAGGTCCATGTCATATCGGAAAAGGAAGTATCATCAAAGCAGGCGCGCAGATCTATTCCGGTACGGTGATCGGACCTATGTGTAAAATCGGTGGGGAAGTCGAACAAAGCATCTTTCATGGATATGCAAATAAGCAACATCAGGGTTTTGTGGGGCATTCATATATTGGTGAATGGGTAAATCTGGGCGCAATGACCACAACTTCAGATTTAAAAAATACCTATGGGGAAATTGATGTCTTTTTGCGTGGCAAGAACGTACAAACCGGACTCAGATTCTTGGGAGCACTCATCGGTGATCATACAAAAACTGCAATTGGAACATGCCTTTCAACGGGAACTGTCATCGGAATCAGCTCTTCCATTCATGATATCGGAGAATTTCCTCCAAAGGATATTTCTTCATTCAGTTGGGGAACAAAAGAATCAAATGAAGGTTCAAATCATGTCTATGAATTGGAAAAAGCAGTTGGAATCGCAGAGATTGTCATGAAGAGAAGGGAAAAAACCTTGACATCTGCACAAAAGCAATTATTCATTCAAGAATTTGAAAAAATCTAAGAATAAGATCTCATATTTCTTAAAACTCCGGGTTTTTGGCATACACTTTGCTGAATATTAACCAGAAAGATGGTTATTATTAGCCAATGTGAAAATTGTATGTTGACCCCCGAGGTTTGATGCTTCCCTTCAATGCTGCAAAACCTGAATGGTTTTTGGCATCAAGCCTATCTTCCCTAAGAGCACGATTCCCGTAAACGCTTCCCCTGTTTACGGGAATTGTTGTTTCTATAAAAAAAGCCATCAAAAATTGATGGCTTTCTTTCGTCAAGTACAATGCAGATTACTTTGAAGCTATGCGGGCTCTATTTTCTTGAATAGAAATTGCATGCTTGATATGATCTCTTTGTTGCATAGATGTAGTATGTTCGAGTTGTTGTTTGAGGTCAGAAATCAGGGCATTGGCAGCATCTATATTAATTTCTGAGGCTTTCTCAGCTGTTTCGACAACAATTGAAACTTTATTATGTAGAACTTCAACAAATCCTCCTTCAGTGGCATAAAGCACTTCGGAATTATCTTCATTGATGATCTTGATGGCACCCACTTCCAGTGCTGATACAATCGGGGCGTGATTATAGAGTACTTGAAAGGGTGATTGAGCTCCAGGCAAAGAAACCGAAACACCTGTCCCGCTAAAGATGATACTTTGCGGAGTTACTATATCGATATTGAGCAAATGTTCTGACATATTACTTCATTAAATAAAAAGATCAATTATGCATTTGCTTTTTTGAATGCATCATAGACTTCGTCAATAGTACCTTTATAGCTGAAATAGCCTTCAGGAATATTGTCAACTTCGCCATCGAGAATTGCTTTGAAACCGGAAATAGTATCTTCGATCTTCACATAGCGACCTTGGAAACCGGTGAATTGCTCAGCAACAAAGAATGGCTGTGAGAAGAACTTTTGAATCTTACGAGCGCGATATACGGTTTGTTTATCATCATCGGACAATTCATCCATACCAAGAATATTGATGATATCCTGAAGATCTTTATAGGTTTGAAGCACTTTCTTCACACGCATTGCGGTATTATAGTGATCATTACCGATAATGAGCGGATCAAGAATTCGTGAACTTGAGTCTAGTGGATCCACAGCTGGATAAATACCCAATTCTGCGATTTGACGTGAAAGAACTGTTGTAGCATCCAAGTGAGAGAATGTATTTGCAGGCGCAGGATCTGTCAAGTCATCCGCAGGAACATATACCGCTTGCACGGAAGTGATTGAACCTTTGTCTGTAGAAGCGATACGCTCTTGCAAGCCACCCATCTCTGTTGCCAAAGTTGGTTGATAACCCACCGCAGAAGGCATACGACCAAGCAAAGCAGATACTTCGGAACCTGCCTGAGTGAAACGGAAAATATTGTCAACGAATAACAATACATCACGGCCTTCTTCATCGCGGAAATACTCTGCCATTGTGAGTGCAGTAAGAGCAACTCGAGCACGAGCTCCCGGTGGTTCATTCATCTGACCGAATACAAGTGCTGTTTTATCAATAACCTTGGATTCAGTCATTTCGAGATATAAGTCATTCCCTTCACGAGTACGCTCACCAACTCCTGCAAAAATTGAATAACCACCATGTTGCTTGGCAATATTGTGAATCAATTCTTGGATGATAACCGTTTTGCCAACACCGGCGCCACCGAAAAGACCTGTTTTACCACCTTTTGTGAATGGCTCGATCAAGTCAATAACCTTAATACCGGTTTCAAACATCTCTTTCTTTGTGGAAAGAGATTGGAAATCAGGAGCAGGGCGATGAATTGGAAATTTTGTTTTGGCATTGATTGCCGGTTTATTATCGATTCCTTGACCGGTAACATTGATCAAGCGACCAAGAACTTCCGGACCAACAGGAACAGAAATTGGAGCGCCCGTATCAACAACAGTCATTCCTCGAACCAAACCATCAGTTGAATCCATCGCAATGGAACGAACTCTGTCTTGTCCGAGATGTTGTTGTACTTCACAAATCAGGACATCTTCCTTGCCTTCTGTTGTGGTTCTTGGGATTTCTAGAGCATTGAGGACCGGAGGAATATGCCCATTTGGGAATTCGACATCCACCACCGGGCCAATCACCTGAACTATGTGACCGTTGTTCATTGGGGAAAGACCTTCAAATATTGAATTGGAGAAGTAATTATTCAGCAAAGCACAAAGTTACGAAACTTGCCTCATAGCACAAAGACCTTTCAAAGTGAGTATAGCCAACATTTCATGCAATTGTTTGGATTGGAAGTCAAAAAACCTTGTTATTTTTGCTCATCATTCTTTTCACAAAGCAAGAATGATGGGAGGGTGAGTATTCCCCACTATTCAGGAAGTTGACATGGAACTTCAATACAATTCCGGTTTTGGTAATGAATTTGCCACAGAGGCCTTGCCGGGTGCTTTGCCAATCGGACAGAATTCACCGCAAAGAAATCCATATGATCTCTATGCTGAGCAAGTGAATGGTTCGGCATTCACTGCCCCAAGAGGTGCCAATAAGCGCTCTTGGCTCTATAGAATCAGGCCATCCGTTGTTCATAAACCATATGAAAGAATCGAAAATGGATTAATCAGATCCACTCCATTTGATGAAGTAGAAACCACTCCAAATCAATTGAGATGGGATCCGCATCCAATTCCGGAAATTTCGACAGATATGGTGGATGGTATTATCACAATGGCAGGATGTGGAGATTCAGCTTCGCAATCTGGTGTTGCGGTGCATATCTATGCAATCAATACTTCGATGAAGAATAAGTACTTTTACAATGCTGATGGCGAGATGCTTTTCATTCCACAGCATGGTGCTTTATTGTTTCGTACTGAACTTGGAAAGATCCATGTGGCTCCGGGAGAAATTTGCGTGATTCCTCGCGGAATCAAGTTTGCCGTAGATCTCATGGAGGATTCAGCTAGAGGTTATGTCTGTGAGAATTATGGATCACCTTTCAAATTGCCGGATCTTGGTCCGATTGGTGCCAATGGTTTGGCAAATCCAAGAGATTTTCTCTATCCAGTTGCCTCATATGAACAGGTCGATGGAGAGTTTCATGTGATCTCAAAATTTATGGGCAATCTTTGGCAAGCAGAATTGAAGCATTCACCATTGGATGTTGTTGCATGGCATGGCAATTATGCACCATATAAATATGATTTGGCTCATTTCAATTGCATCAATACCGTCACTTTTGATCATCCGGATCCATCCATATATACTGTCCTCACTTCTGCCTCTGATACACCCGGAACAGCAAATGCGGACTTCGTGATTTTCCCTCCGAGATGGATGGTTGCTGAGCATACATTCAGACCGCCCTGGTTCCATAGAAATTTCATGAATGAATATATGGGACTGATTTCCGGTGCTTATGATGCCAAAGAGGGAGGATTTGTGCCGGGCGGAAGTTCATTGCATAATTGTATGTCCGGTCATGGACCAGACGCCACCACTTATGAAAAGGCAGTCAATGCGAAACTCGAACCGCATTATCTGAATAATGGCATTGCCTTTATGGTTGAAACACGATTTGTAAATCGTCCTACCAAATATGCAATGGAAACCGGTGAATTGCAGAGAGATTATTTCGAATGTTGGCAAGGTTTGAAACCACTCTTCAATCCGAATAAGCGATAAATAATCGCTGAAATATCAGGAAGCCCCGACGAGTGCTATCCGTCGGGGCACTTTTTTTTCTTAGGAATGTATATCATGTCAGAGCAAAAAAGCAATCGTTTTGGAAATGATCCAATTGTCGGAATCATCATGGGAAGTGATTCAGATCTTCCTACCATGCAAGAAGCTGCAACCATCTGCGAAACATTTTCCATTCCTTATGAATTGAAGGTCGTCTCTGCACATAGAACGCCTGAAGATATGGCGGAATATGGCAAAACTGCTCATCAGCGTGGAATTAAAGTGATTATAGCCGGAGCCGGCGGTGCAGCCCATTTACCAGGAATGACAGCCGCATATTCACCATTGCCTGTGATTGGTGTTCCTGTGCAAACTAAAGCTTTGGGTGGACAGGATTCTTTATTGTCCATCGTTCAAATGCCACCCGGTGTGCCGGTTGCTACAGTTGCCATTGGGGGAGGCAAAAATGCAGGATTGCTTGCAGTACAAATTTTAAGTGCATGTTATCCTGAATTGCTTGATGAAATGACAGTCTTCAAGACTCAAATGGCTGAAGCATCTCGCAAAAAAAATGAACTCTTAGGATAAACAATCCAGCAGTCTCGCCAATGTGCGAGTTGATTCCCTTCTTTCATATCGTTTGATTGCATCCACATTCGGATGTGCAATCTGTTTTCCTTCTTGAAATGCCTGATACATCCCGAGTAGGATGTCTGCGATTCCTTCGATATCTGACTGATGAGCGATGCCACCTGCTTGAGTTTCATGCATGAGTTCGGCTATGGCGCCTTTTGAGGGAGCAATGGCAATTACTGGTTTCATAGATCCTATATATTCATAGACTTTACCGGGAACGATTTCCTCACTTTCCTTGGCCTCATCCACAATTAATAGAAGTGCATGCGAAACAAGGAGATATGAGATGCTTTGCTCATGTGGAACATAACCGATTACTTCAATTGATGATGTGAATGATGCGGCATTAAACATGTCATGCACTTCATTACCAAATCTACCGATGAATCGAAGGTGTATTTTTTGGGGATCGATGAGATTCTTTGAAATGAGCAATTCCAATGCAGCAAACAGAGATGATGGATTCCGCCTTCCATACATCGAACCCGTATATGTCAACACAAATGCATCATTAATTGCAAGTGATGTGTCGATATGTTCAGCACTCGGATAATCCGTGGAATCATATCCATTTGGCACATGATGAAACTTTGATTCGGGCAATTCCGGGAATTTTCTCAGTGCATCTTTAATGATGCCTATCCATGCACATTCAATTGCATCAGCTTCAGTAAATACAGAGCGTTCAAACATTCTGTCTATCCATGCCGGTATAAACCATCTTTTAGGCGATGTAAGAAATTCTGTCCATGGATCGCGGAAACCTGCTACCCAATGCAAACCTGTCTTTCTCTTCAATTGTCTGGCAATGAGCGATGTTGTGTAAGGGGGTGAAGAATTGTATATTGCACTGATTGCGTGTTTTTCAATCAATTCCATTGCTTTTGGTATTGCTGTAGGCAACCAACCAATTCGAGCATCAGGTATGAATAATGTAGCACGAACCGCCTCTGCAATTTGCTCTTTGAACGTGCGCTTTTGATGATCGTTTTTGATCACATTCACATCGATTGGCATTCCTTTTTTTTGTCCCATGAGAAAGCGATATGCATCATAGGGTTCATAAATATGAGTTCTTTCAACGATGATGTCGGGAGGAATTTTGGCAAGCAAAGATTCATCTCTTGCCGGAAAATCTCCATTTGATACGGTAAGAACGATTGGATTCCATCCAAAGTCCCGTAGATATTGAATATGCTTCAAAACCCTTTGTACACCGGGTCCGCCGGAAGGAGGAAAATAATAAGCGATGATCAATACATTTTTCATGGCAATAACTTTCATTGAATTCTGCAAAGATAGCATGATTCTCCATCACTTTTCCTGAATGACAGCATTCTTCTATTCAAAACGATGACAATACAAGATTTGCATTTCGATTGCATACATTTCCGAGGCGATATGCCATGTAGACCAAATAAGGAGTCTGGAAAAGTATGTGATTCATGTAGTGAATACACTCCCGTTTCAAAAAAAATTCTCATCATCAAACTCGGTGCTTTGGGTGATGTGATTCGTACGACACCACTTATTGAACGTTATAGAAAAGAGTATCCGAATTGTCATATCACATGGATAACCAATTATCCTGAAATCCTTCCTAAACATGCACTTGATTGTATACGTACCTTCACTTTTTCTGATGTGTTCATCGTAACAAAGCAACATTTTGATATTGCAGTGAATCTCTGTAAAGATCAAGAAGCTGCAATGTTGCTTTCAGATTGTAATGCAATTGAGAAGTGTGGCTTCCTGTGGAAAGATGGACATCTCTCAATAGCGAATCCGGCATCTGAACATAAATTGCTCACTGGTTTATTCGATGCATATTCAAAGGCAAATACCAAGAGTTATGTAGAAGAGATATTTGAGATCTGCGGATTTCATTATGAATATGAATCGTATGTGTTGAATGTAAACCCAGAATTGCAGCATGAATGGTCTCGGATTAAGGACATTGCGCAAGGTAAACCAATCATAGGACTCAATACCGGTGCCGGCTCGCGCTGGCCAACAAGATTATGGCCGGAAGAGAATTGGAAAGAACTCATACTATTGTTGCAAGAAGCTGGCTATGCTCCATTATTGCTTGGTGGACAAGATGAACATGAACGGAATTTAAGACTCAGGACTCAAACACATGCAATCTATGAAGGTGTATTTCCCCTTGAAACATTCATTGCAATTTGTGCGCAATGTGATGTGATCATAACTGCCGTATCCATGACGATGCATATTGCCTTGGGACTTGGAAAAAGCATGGTACTTTTCAATAATATCTTCAACAAGCATGAATTTGATCTGTTCGGGAAAGGAGAGATTCTAGAACCTGAATCCGGCTGCGATTGCTATTATGGCGCGCATTGCACGAGAGAGATTCAGTGTATGAAAGATATTTCTGTACAGACTGTATTGCAAGCAATTCAAAGACAAATTGCCTGATGAGTGAACAATCTCTTGATATAGCCTATGTATCAGTATTCTATCCATATCGAGGTGGGATTGCACAATTCAATGCTGCATTATATCGAGCATTCGAGGAATTGGGACATCATCAAAAGGCATTTACATTCTCCAGGCAATATCCAGATATGCTATTTCCCGGAAGCTCGCAATTTGTGACTGAAGAAGATAATGCAGATCCAATTCCCGCCGAGAGAGTATTGGACACGATGAATCCTTTCAATTGGATATCAGTCGCTTCAAAGATTCGAAAGACATCTCCGGATATGCTCTTGACTCAATTATGGATGCCATTCATGGGGCCGGCATTTGGGACGATTGCACGAAGAATGGAGAAAGATTGCATAAAGTTATGCGTAGTACATAATGCTTTGCCACATGAGGCCCGGCCCGGCGATAGAGCATTTACAACATATATGCTCTCCGCTCATGATGGTCTTATTGCAATTAGCGATGCAGTTGAAGAAGATCTGCAGAAATTGCAATTGGGCAAACCGATATTACGCAAAGAGCATCCAATCTATACGCATTTTGGTATGCCGATTGACAAACAAGAAGCAAGAAAAAGACTGAATTTACCGGAAAATGCCAAAATTCTCCTTTTCTTTGGATTTATCAGGGAGTATAAGGGGCTTATGAATTTGATTGAATCCATGAAGAATTTGCCGGAGGATATACATCTTGTGATTGCAGGGGAAATCTATGGTTCATTTGAAGAATATGAAGCGAAGATCCAATCGCAGAAGATTGCACATAGAGTGCATTTGCATGTGCGATATATTCCCGATTCAGAAACTCCGCTCTTTTTCTGCTCTGCCGATGCATGCGTATTACCATATAAAACAGCCACACAAAGTGGAATCATAGCCATAGCACATCATTTCGAGACGCCCGTGATTGCAACTCCCGTTGGTGGTTTGCCTGAAGCATTGAGAAATGGTAGAGCAGGAATGATTGTACATGGTACTGATGCAGGTGAAATTGGTAAGGGCATTAATGATTTTTTCAGCAGGAATTTGGCATCAGCATATATTGAAGCTGTACAAGCACTCAAAAAAGAATTGTCTTGGACGGAACTTGCAAGGGATATCATTGCATTTTACCAAAAGATCAAACATGATACGGGTAAGCAATGAGTATGGTCTTTAGCCAATTTATGGCTATTTGTTCGGTATTTTCTTCATGAAAAATCATTCACATATCGTATCTTTGTGACTGCAAATGCAAGTAAAATGCCCAATACGGCGAATTTGCATAGCACTTCAACTCGACTTTTCATTACATAACATTTCAGGTGATTTCAATGGATTTGTTCAAAGCTCGACTCGACGAGAAACTTCCCCAGCTTCGTGCCGAGAGAACAACATTGCTCAAGGAACATGGAGATACACAAATATCTACTGTTGCAATTGAGCAAGTGCTCGGTGGCATGAGAGCTGTTCCCGCATTGCTTTGTGAAACTTCTTCCGTGTCTGCGGATGAAGGGCTTCGCATCAGAAATATCCCAATTTTGGAATTGACAAAGCAAACTCCCGAAGATATTTTCTTCTTACTCTGTACCGGCGTTTTGCCAAATGATGAGGAAAGAGCTGAGATCAGTGCGGCATTTGCAGCAAAAGCAAATGTTCCTGATTCAGTATGGGATGTATTGAAGGCATTGCCACAAGATACGCATCCAATGGTCATGTTGAGCATTGGTATTTTGGCATTGGAAAAAGATTCAGCATTTCGTAAAGCATATGAGGCAGGTGCTTCAAAAGATGAATTGTGGAAAGCCACACTTGAAGATTGTGTGACATTGCTCGGTGGAGTAACAACAATCGCTGCCGGTATTTACCGTATTCGTTTCGGTAAAGGCGATTTGATTGCCCCGAAGGCAGGCTTGGATTGGAGTGCAAATTTTGCGCACATGCTCGGTGTTAGCAATGATGCCTCATGGGAAGATCTCGTGAGATTATATCTTGTTTTGCACAGCGATCATGAAGGTGGAAATGTCAGCGCAATGACATCGCATGTTGTTAGTTCTGCACTTTCCGATGTGTTCTATTCCGTGAGTGCAGGATTGAATGGTCTTGCAGGCCCATTGCATGGATTGGCAAATCAAGAATGTTTGCGATTCATCATGGATCTTCGTCAAGAATTTGGTGGCGTTCCAACAGATGAAGCATTGCGTGAATATTGCTTCAAGCGTTTGGGTTCAGGACAAGTCATTCCAGGTTATGGACATGCAGTTCTACGCGTGACAGATCCTCGCTTTACTGCATTCCATCAATTTGCTGAAGAGAAAGACTTGAATGATGACAATGTACAATTCATGAAGAAATTGTTTGCCATCGTTCCTGAAGTATTGAAGGAGCAAGGTAAGGCAAAGAATCCATGGCCAAATGTTGATGCAGCTTCAGGCTCATTGCTCTATTATTATGGTATGACTGAATTTGAATTCTATACCGTAATGTTTGGTGTGTCTCGCGCAATGGGAATTTGTTCTCAGATTTTGGTGCATCGCATGATGGGGTCCCCAATTGTGCGTCCTAAGTCAATGACGCTCACAGAACTTCGCGGAATGATCAAGTAAATCAGAAAGCCTCTTCAATGTGAAGAGGCTTTTTTTTATCGTTTTCGAGCAATCAGATATATCTCGACTCCTGTTATATGTTCATAGATTCTACCGAGTCTCTTCTTCAATGATTGTTTGAACGAAAAATGTGTTTGCAATGTACGATCAGCCATGATCCCCGCTCTATATGTTATACCATCATTTGGTTTTCTACTACTACACTGAATAATCTCAAATCCTTGAGATTCAACAAGTCTTGTAAGTGATGCCGGGGAATAATGCACATAATGATTTTGGGGTTGAAACCAGATCCAATACTGGCGGAGCAATCTACTCCAAAAGGATGAGAAGTCAGGAACTCTGATATATATGTGACCTTGTTGTCCTAATCTTGAATGACAAGTTTTAAGTAGTGTTTTGGGATTAGTAAAATGTTCAAGTACATGCCAAAGTGTGATTGCATTGAATTCTCCCTTAATTTCATGTATGTCCTGAGCAATGTTCAAACCAATAGATGCGCAATAATCCCTGGCTTGCTGCGAAGGTTCTACACCAAATACGGAATAACCAAATCTTCTACATTGATCCAGAAAATATCCTTTATCGCAACCTATGTCCAGAATTGTATCACCGGACCTTATACCATGATTTTGTAACTCAGAAATGAGCCAATATTGTTCTGGCAATCTGAATAATCGACGATGCTCTGATGCAAACACTTCATTTGCACTCATTGCATAGGAAGAGGAGTAGTACGCATCCAAATGCGTTTGTGAGGGTTGCTGAGACAATACATGTACATCGCATGAGATACAATAAAACAATGTAGTATTACCATACTGTTTTTCAATGTGTGAAGTGGCAAGACAAAGTGGACATGAATTCACGATAATTTCCGATATTGTTATGGTAAATTTAAACAATAATGAACCGAATATTTGAAAAGATAAATACCAAGACTCATCTTTTCAGTCTTTCACATCTAGGTAATGAATCCGGGTGAACCATGAATGATCCAGAAAATAAACATAAAGGGAAATCTGCAACATTGAAAGATCTTTCGATTGAGATCATCAATTCAATTAGAAATGATCAAGGAGCTGAATTACCTGCGATTGCCGAAAAAATCAACAATGTATCAACAATGAACAAAGGTCCTATTCGAAAAGAACTATTAGGATTTATTGAAACATTTCTTGAACGAAGGAAATATTCTGCTGAGGAAATGCACGAGAGAATTGACAGACACTGTAAAATCTTTGCACGGTACAGATATCATGAAATCAGAGCAAGAGCAACAATGTTGCTTGGGAGTCATTATAAACATACTTACAAACATTTTCCTGAAGCATTGAAAGCATTTACAGAAGTTGAAGTGATAGCGCAACAATACTTGGGAATGGAGTCCATGATATTGTGTGAAACATTATTCGAGAAAGGGGGAGTCTATTATTTTTTAGGAGATTATGAGAAATCCACTCAGTCCATTGTACAAGCACAAGCACTGAATGTCTTTTCCAAAGCAACACCGGAGTTGCAGTTTAAGTCACATATAAATGTAGCTCGAAATTATTTCTTTCTGAAAGATCCTTCTGCGGCAAGAAGGCACTTAGACTTAGCAGAGAAAAGTTGGGAAGAATATCGAGGTATATATGATAAGGCGGCTTTGTTTGTACGAAAAGCAGATTTGAAAACAGTGGAAGATGACTGGGAGGGAGCGTTGATCATATTGCAAGAGGGCTTGCAATTTTATAGTGAGACGACATTTACATTAAGAACTGCTGAATTTCTCAAAGAGTTGGGTGAATTTTATCGTAAGGAAGAAAATCCTCTGAGAAATTTTAAACTGTCAATGGAGTACTTTGAAAAAGCTGTAGTGCTTTCAAAGGAACTTAATATTCCTAGGTTGGAGGGTGCACTCTATAATAGTATGTGGAATACTTGTAAAGAATTTGAAGAATGGAAACTATGCACTCATTACCTAGCTCTAAACTCTCAAGTTGGAGAAAGCTTGCATCGAGATGAGATTGATATTTATGTAAAAAAAATCGAACATTTGTCAATGCTTGAAAAGCAAAAAATGATGCAAGAAGGCAAGCCATCATATTCGGAATTAATCATTGATGAAGTAATGTCACTTAGGAAAGTAAATGAATCTCTCAGATATCAAAATAGTGAATTACAAAGAGTGATGACCAATATTGAACTTCTAATTGAAAAGAAACCAAATATTGCTAATGAGAAAGCAGTGTTTTTGGAACTTTTGTTTGAGATTGTACAAAAAGGAAAAAGCAATCATCCTGGTATAGAAACATATTTAATTGAGTGCGAAAATACACACCCGGAGTTTTCTCGGGCGATTGTCAAGTTGCTACCAAACATTACAGCAATGGAATTAAAAATCGCAAAATTGATTAGACTTGGTTTGACCACTCAAACTATTGCCACATTATGTGGTGTCACTGTAAAGAGTATCGAAAATCATCGAACTCGATTGAGAAAAAAAAGCAATTTACATTCAGAACAATCATTATCAACTTTCATTGTTTCAATTAAGTAATAATCCATTCAATGAAAATAAAAGTAAAAAAGCCACAGAAATTTAAGAATCTATCAATCGAAATTATCAAGTCTATTCGTGAGAATGATGAGAATCGGCTATTGGATATAGCAAAGGAGATAAAACTAAACACTTTCAATGAATCAATACATATCCAGGAGGAACTACTGGGTTTTATTGATACATATCTGAATAGACAAGATATGTCTGTTGAAGAAATGCTTGAGAGAATTACTCGACATTGCAAAAAATTTGTACGATACAAGTATCATGACATAAGAGCAAGAGCACTTCTGTTGTTGGGTAGTCATTACAAACAAACCTACAAGTATTTTTCCGAAGCTCTAGAAGCATTAATAGAAGTGGAAACAATTGCGCAAAAGCATCCCAGTGTTGATAAAATGATTCTTTGTGAATCGCTATTTCAGAAGGGAGGTGTCTACTATTTTTTTGCAGACTATGAAAAATCTAATCAAGCTATCTTGCAGGCTCAATCCATGAGTGTTTTCTCTGAAGCAACCGCAGAGCTACGATTTAAATCGCATGTCAATGTATCAAGAAATTATATCTTTTTGAAAGATCCTGTGAAGTCCAAAGAGCATTTGGATTTGGCGGAAATAAGCTGGGAGGAATATCAAGTTGACTTTGACAAAGGTGCTTTATTTATGCGTAGGCAAGACATAGCTATTTCACTTAATGATTGGAATAAAGCACTAGAAATATTGTTAGAAGGATTAGAGTTTTATGAAGGTACTGCGCACACATTAAGAATTGCCGAGTTTTATAAAGAATTGGGGGAATTTTATTGGAAAGAACACAATCCTTTAAGAGATTTCAATTTATCGATGGAGCATTTTGAGCGAGCGGTTGAGATTTCAAAAGAGATTAATATTCCAAGGTTAGAGGGAGCACTGTATAATAGCATGTGGAATGCTTGTAAATCATTTGAGAAGTGGAAACCTTGTGTTGAGTTTATGTTGCTTCAGTCAAAAGTAGAGGAGAGCTTGCATAGAACTAAAGTTGATGTATATGTGAAAAAGCTTGAACATCTTACTATGGTCGAAAAACAAAAAATGATGCAACAAGGAAAACCATCTTTCACTGATTCAATGATTGATGAGGTAGTGAATTTAAGAAAAGAACATGAAATGCTGAAGCGAAGGAATAGTGAACTGCAAATAATATTATCCGATATCGAGCTATTAATTGAGAAGAAATCTCAACATGCATATGGGAGTGGATTGTTTCTAAATCAATTACATAATATCATTAGAAAAGGGAAAAGCAAACAACCCGCCATAGAATCTTACTTAATGGAATGTGATAATAGTCATCCGAAATTTTCTCAATCGATCCTAAAAATATTGCCGAATATTACAGCAATGGAGTTAAAAATCGCAAAATTGATCAAACTTGGTATGGCCACTCATTCTATTGCCACATTATGTGGTGTTACAGTAAAGAGTATAGAAAATCATCGTATGCGTATACGGAAAAAATGTGGACTCAAAGCAAAAGAATCACTTTCATCTTATATCGTATCTATCTAATATTTTTTAAAGCATAGAAAAATATAGGGTTTTTATGGGGTAGGATCGAGTGATTATCCCTGTAAGTTGCCATTAGATCATTGTGATTGGAATAGGGTATATTCTGCATCTCGAGATGATCTTTACTATTGGCTATCAGGGGTCAGGATACGGTAATAGCTCTCACTTTGTGAGGGCTATTACTTTTTTAGGGACAAAAAAAGCCAAATCAGTAAAGATTTGGCTTGGGGTGGTCTCCACAGGATTCGAACCAGTGACCTCTACGATGTCAACGTAGCGCTCTAACCAACTGAGCTAGGAGACCAAATAGACTGCAAAAATACATACTCTTTCTGAAAAGGAAAAGAACTGCAAAAAAAAGCCATGAATGAGAAAAAAAACCAATGATATTATCAATCAAAAACCCTCGATAAGCAGTGCCTTTCGTATATTTGCAAGCCCTTTCTTTCAATCTTCATTGAATTCAAATCAAAGGGAACATCATCATTAATTAGTACATACTTGTTCCATTATTAAGACATTTTGTATGACAGTTGGATTGATACTAGCTTTAGGAGCTTTAGCGCTCATCGTTGCTTTGTTTT
>JALRFC010000019.1 GCA_023253875.1 Candidatus Kapaibacterium sp. | reverse complement strand
AGCCAAGAGAGGAATGGTTGTAAGCGTATCCCCGATTGCATCCAAAGTTGGACTTTCCATTCTCAAAAAAGGTGGCAATGCCATTGATGCTGCAGTCGCGACCGGCTTTGCACTTGCTGTGACCTATCCCGGAGCTGGAAATATCGGTGGAGGTGGTTTTTTGGTGGCACAGCTTAAAGGCAATCAATCCATTGGATATGATTTCCGTGAGAAGGCTCCAAGAAAAGCAAAGAGCGACATGTTTTTGGATGCAAATGGGAATGTCATGAATGACAAAATCCGTGAAGGAGCATTGGCTTCCGGCATTCCGGGTTCAGTTGCAGGCTTACTCGATGCACTCAAAGATCATGGTACGATGTCAATCAAAGAAATATTACAACCCGCCATTGAATTGGCAGAAAATGGGTTCATCTTGGATGCTTCGATGATCAAGCAATTTGATAAGGATATGTCATTATTCAAGAAATTTCCATCGACGATGAAAATCATGACTAATAATGGCATTCCTTATACAGTAGGTGATCGATGGAAGCAGCCTGATTTGGCGCGCACACTCAAACTCATTGCTGAAAAAGGAAAGGATGGATTTTATAAAGGTGAAATTCCCCGCTTGGTGTCTGAAGCCATGAAACAACATGGTGGCATTCTATCCGAAGAAGATTTTGCAGAATATTCCGCTATCAAAAGAAATGTTGTGAAAGGCTCATATAAGGGATATGACATCATCAGCATGTGTCCACCAAGTTCGGGAGGAATCGCACTCATTCAAATGCTGAATATTCTCAATCGATATACTTTCAAAAAAGAAGATTGGCATACAGCAAAACATGCACATGCAATGCTATCCGCCATGAAATTTGCTTTTGCCGATAGAACCGTGCATCTGGGTGATCCCGATTTCACACATATTCCCTATGAAATGTTGCTTTCACAGAACTACGCTGACAAATTATCTGCATTGATTCCTTCTGAAAAAGCCATCCCTTCCTCATCCATTAAGGCCGGTGACCCAAAGGCATTTGCCAAAGAAAGTGATGAAACGCTCCATTATTCCGTGATTGATTCAAAAGGCAATGCCGTCAGTGTGACAACAACGATCAATTCATGGTTTGGATCAGGTTTCATAGCCGAAGGAACAGGGTTCTTTCTCAATAATGAAATGGATGATTTTTCCGCAAAACCCAATACGCCCAATCAATTCGGGGTGATGGGCGGTGATGCCAATTCCATTCAACCCGGCAAGCGCATGTTATCAAGCATGACACCGACCATTGTATTGAGAGATGGAAAACCCAGACTTATTCTTGGTGCTCCGGGTGGATCTACCATCATCACCACCGTTTTGCATATACTCACCAATTGTCTTGATTTTGGAATGAGTATAGACAAAGCCGTCAAAGCCCCACGATTCCATCATCAATGGATGCCCGATGCCATTGATTATGAGGAAGGAGCATTCGATGCCAAGACAATGGAAACACTCATGAATATGGGGTATCAATTTGGCAAAAAACGCGTCATCGGCATTGCAGAATGTATAGCGGTGAATCCATGGGAAGGAGTTATTTTTGGGGCATCGGATACAAGACATCACAGCAATGGAACTGCCGAGGGATGGTGATGTTTCTTCCCTCAAAACAAACAATCATACTCACTATGCGTCAAAGGGCGCATCGAAATTGCACTTATACATAATCCTATGAATACTCAATCAGACATTGCATCGGTTCATACAATGGCCGAGGCGAGCAGAACGATACAACAAGAAATCTCCAAAGCCATCATTGGTCAACAAGACATCATAGAGCAATTGCTCATTTCACTGTTTTCTCGTGGACATTGTTTGCTCGTCGGTGTTCCCGGATTAGCCAAAACATTGCTCATCCGCACATTGTCGAGATCACTTAATCTCTCCTATAATCGCATTCAATTTACGCCCGATCTTATGCCCAGTGATATCACAGGTACGGAAGTGATTGAAGATGATATGTCAACCGGTAAGAAACAATTCCGTTTTGTGAAGGGTCCTATCTTTTCGAATATCGTTCTCGCGGATGAAATCAATCGTACTCCACCAAAAACACAAGCTGCATTGCTTGAAGCCATGCAGGAACATTCAGTGACAAATGGTGGAAAGACCTATCAATTGGAAGAACCATTTTTTGTATTGGCAACACAAAATCCTATTGAACAAGAAGGTACCTATCCTCTTCCCGAAGCACAACTCGATCGCTTCATGTTTAATTTATGGCTCGATTATCCAAGCGAAATGGAAGAAGCGGATATTGTTCGCACGACAACCACGGAAATTGTTCCTGATATCAAACCCGTTCTTTCTGCAGATGATATCATTCGTTTTCAAGATATCGCACGAAAAATTCCGGTTTCCGACAATGTGATTAATTATGCCGTTTCACTTGTGCGCGCAACCAGACCCCAAACAACGAATTCCAAAACCGTGAAAGAATTGCTCAGCTATGGAGCGGGTCCAAGAGCATCTCAATATCTCGTTCTCGGAGCCAAAACAAGAGCCGCGATGCGTGGTGCATTCACGCCTGAAATAGATGATATACGTGCAGTTGCCGAACCGGTATTACGACATCGCATTGTTACCAATTTCAGCGCCGAGGCGGATAATATCACTCCATCCAATATCATTTCAATGCTCTTGAAAGAATTGTGATGTCTCCTTCGGGGAGAATATGTTTCATTTCCATTTCACTCAATTCGATGAAAGCATTTAGCTCTCTAGTTCTTCTTGCATGTATGTTCATATTCTCTTCCTGCTCGATGAAGGACTCCAAACAATCGCTTGATGAACTATTCTCCGACTATAAGGAATTTATCCTGAGAGAATATCCCATCAGCGCAACCTATGATGGGGATCATCGGTATGATGATAAACTCACCGATTATTCTGAAAAGGCAATCAAAGCTCGATTTGATTCTGTGCGAGTCTTCTTCGAGAGAGCGAAAGAAATTGATGCTTCCGAAATTCATGGAGAAGATTCACTTTCCCTCTTGCTCTTCATTGATGAGCTGAAAAGCACATTGGAAGCTGAGCAATTCAATGCTCATTATATGCCTATCACTCAGCAAGATGGCATTCACATCGAATTCCCGCAGATTATAGAAATTCAACCATTCAAGACTGTCGAAGATTATCATCGCTATGCGCAAAGACTCAGTGGTTTTTCCAAACAAGTGGATGATATCATTGACAATATGCGCAAAGGCATGAAGGCAAAAATCGTATTGCCGAATTATGTCGTCCAACAAATCATGGATCAAGTCTATCCATTTTTTATGGATGAAGTTGATAGCCTGCCATTCATGAAACCCTTGGAGAATTTCCCGACTACTTTTACCGATGAACAGAAATCACGTATCAGAAGCAAAGTGAAATTCGCAATTGACTCATCTATTCAACCTGCCTATTCAAATTTGCATATGTTCTTGCTCTTTGAGTATTTGGACAAATCACGCAGAGTGGATGGCATATATGCACTTCCTAAAGGCAAAGAGCGCTATGCACATATGATTCGCAAAGAAACTACGATGGATATGAAGCCCGATTCCATCTATGCAATCGGCATGAACGAAGTGAATCGCATAGAAGCGGAGATGCAGAAGATTGTCAATGAACTAGGTTTCAAAGGAACGGCGGAAGCATTCAAACAACAATTGATACACGATCCCAAGAATTTCTATTCAGACAAAAAACCCATGATGGATGAATATCGCAGGATATTGTCCATCGTTGATTCCAAGCTTCCTTCGCTTTTCGGTAGATTACCCAAATCACCTTATGATCTCAAGGAAATTGAGCCATATCGAGCTGCGGCTGCACCACAAGCATATTACTATTCCGCACCGCTTGATCGTTCACGTCCGGGATATTTTTATGTGAATACCTATGACTTACCGTCAAGGCCAAAGCATACCATGACTGCATTAGCATTGCATGAAGCCGTGCCGGGTCATCACTTGCAAATTGCGATTGCACAAGAATTACCGGGATTGCCATGGTTTAGAAATCAAATTGGCATCAATGCATTTGTTGAAGGATGGGCATTATATTCCGAGAGTCTTGGACATGAAATGGGATTATATCAAGATCCTTATCAACGATTCGGAGCATTGGCTTTTGAAATGTGGCGAGCTTGTCGATTGGTGATTGATGCCGGCATTCATACGGGAAAAATGACCCGCGAAGAAGGCGTACAATTCATGATGAAATATACAGGCAATTCCGAACTCGATGCGCGCTCCGAAGTTGACAGATATATCGTATGGCCTGCACAAGCATTATCCTATAAACTTGGTCAAATGCATATTCTTGCACTTCGCAAAGAAATGGAACAATCACTCGGCAAGAAATTCTCACTCAAACAATTTCATGATGCAGTCTTGGCGCATGGCCCCCTGCCCCTGCATATATTGAGTGATCAAGTTAGAAAGTCTCTTATTCATTGATATGATCATACATGTCTCCAACACCCAAACACAATGATGCATTGTCCGATCACATCATTGAGATATTAAAAGCATCCGCCCCCGAGATGATGAAACTCAATGATCTGGCCAAGGCACTCAATATCCGCTCAGATAGCGTCGAGTATGATGCATTGAGAATCAAACTCAATGATATGGATCAGCGGAAACAAATTTATAAATCGACAAGAAGACGCTTCGGACTTCGACCTCTCGGAGAGATTAGTGCTTTTACGGGCATTCTCCGTTTTCAATATAATCGTGGAAGCGTGGAAACGGGATCCAAGGAATTCCCTATTGTCTATGTCCGTGAACAAGAATTACGAACAGCACTGGATGGTGATCATGTGCGTGTGAAATTACTCGCACTCAAAAAAGGGAAAAAGCCCTATGGCACCATCACAGAAATTCTACAGAGATCGGAAATGCCGATCAGCGGAACGCTCGACTGCGATGATGACTTTTGTTTTTTGATTCCCGATGATGATAAATATCCCGTTGATTTTCTCATTCCAAAACGGAAAATGGGTAATGCAGTCCATGGAGATAAAGTCATTGGGAAATTCATCAAATGGGAAGACAGACATAAATCACCAGAAGCCGAAATCATTGAGATCCTCGGTAAATCCGGCGATCCATCCGTTGAATTTGCAGGAATCATGAAAGAATTCGAATTGCCTGCTTCCTTCCCTGCAATTGTGGAAGAAGAAGCCAAAGCAGTTGCAGTGATTCCAAGTGAAACAGAATTGAAGAAACGCAGAGATCTACGTGATCTCACCATCATCACCATCGACCCCGATGATGCAAAAGATTTTGATGATGCATTATCGCTTGAGAAATTATCCAATGGTAATATGAGACTCGGCGTTCATATCGCTGATGTTACTGCATATGTTGCAGAAGACTCCGCATTGGACAAAGAAGCATTGAAGCGCGCAACGAGCACATATCTCGTAGATCGCGTCGTACCAATGCTTCCCGAATCCCTTTCCAATGTGATATGCTCATTACAACCTCATGTCACCAGACTCGCCTTTTCCGTGTTTATGGAATGTGATGCGCAAGGCAATGTTATTGACTATGATATCGCTGAAACAGTGATCAATAGCAAAAGAAGATTCACGTATGCTGAAGCTCAGGACATCATCGATACAGGCAAAGGTGATCTTCAGGATTTGATTCTTGATTTACATGCTCTTGCAACTTTATTACGTGAGAAACGTTATCGGTCCGGCGGTGTGGATTTTGTGACCCAAGAAACAAAATTCATTCTCGATGAACAAAGAAATCCCAT
The DNA here is from genome assembly GCA_023253875.1 of Candidatus Kapaibacterium sp. Lineage (GTDB taxonomy): Bacteria > Bacteroidota > Ignavibacteria > Kapaibacteriales > UBA961 > UBA961. Next base: position 8,860 of record JALRFC010000019.1, on the reverse strand, counting down.
CAAGGCGATATTGAAATCCAGAACAGATGCCACTTCTCTTGTTGAAGAATGCATGCTTCTGGCAAATCAAACAGTAGCGATTGCACTTGAACAGATGAGCAAGTCGATGCTCAAAAAAGGACTTCTACCATTTGTCTATCGCGTGCATGATGAACCCGACATGATAAAACTCAAAGGAGTACTGGGCTTTGTTCGACAACTCGGCATTCAAGTACCGAATGGCACACCAAGTTCGAGACAATTGAATACTATACTAGAGAATGCAGGTCATCTACCTGAAATCATGATCATCAATCAATTCATGCTACGCTCAATGGCCAAAGCGATTTATCTCGAAGAGAATATTGGACATTATGGATTGGGCTTCGCGCATTATACGCATTTCACATCTCCGATCAGACGCTATCCGGATATCATTGTCCATCGTTTATTGAAAGAGTATGCACGAAGCAAGCCAAGCGATGCACGATTTAGATATCTCCAAGATTATGTAGTTGAAGCATCTGCCCATTGCTCATTGAGAGAGCGCTTGGCAGTTGATGCCGAAAGAGCATCCATCAGATTGGCTTCCGCACAATTGGCTCTGAAATATAAAGGCGGAATTTTCAATGGTCGCGTTACGGGTGTGACGAGTTTCGGACTCTTCATCCTCCTTGATGAATTGAATATCGAAGGCCTTTTGCATATGAGCGATCTCAGCGATGATTACTATTATTTCGATGAAGCACAATTCCGCTTGATTGGAAAGAAAACAAAAAAAGTGTTTCGCATTGGTACAACACTCACCGTGAAAATCAGCAATGCGAATATTGATAAAAGACAGATCGATCTGTCACTCGTTGAACAGGAGTAAAAAGTGAATCTTTCTTATGTTTCCCGCATACTACTTTTCGGGATATTCTTTCTGAGTATGAGCTTCGGGATCATGTCCGCCGAAGGAATTCGTGCGATTGTGGATTTCAAGAATGTCAATACTGATCGCGTGCATGTGACGCTCTATCCACCAACTTTCACCACTGATGAAATCCTCTATGTGATGCCCGCTTCCATTCCCGGCACCTATGCCAAAATGGACTTTGGATATTTCATTAAAAACTTCAAAGCAACTGATAAATCAGGCGGATATATTCCGGTTCGCAGATTGAATGACAATGAATTCCTCATCATCGGCGGAAATCGTTTGGCGAAAATTGAATATGATGTCAATGATACATATGATGATACCACCCATACACTCGATGTATTCAATCCCGGTGGAACGAATATTCAGCAAGACACAAATATCATGTTCGGCGCGCATGGTTTTCTCGGATATTTTTCCGGGAATCAACATGTACCATATACACTCGAATGCATTAAGCCCTCATATTTTTACATGGCTACATCACTTGACAAACAGCAAGTGAATGATACGCTTGATATATTGAAAGCAAAGAATTATGATGCATTGGTGGATAATCCTGCCATGCTCTCAAGACCCGATACAATAAGCTATATGCAAGGCGCGACGAAAATCACTATCGCAGTCTATTCCACCGGCGGAAAAGTCACTGCAGAGATGGTCGCCAAAGTCATAAAGCCAGTCACAAAAACAGTCGAATCATTTCTTGGAATGATGCCTGTAGATCGCTATACATTCTTATTCTATTTTGTTGGTCAAGATCGTAAAGATCTTCGTAGAAAAGAGGCTTATGGTGCATTGGAACATAATTATAGTTCGATGTATTTCTTACCCGAGACAAGTGATCAAGGAATGCTGAAATCATGGATCGCACAAACCGCTGTCCATGAATTCCTTCATATACTTGTTCCGCTCAATCTACATAGCAAAGAAATTGCGCGATTTGACTTTCGAGAACCCAAGATGTCAAGACATCTCTGGCTCTATGAAGGTGTTACGGAATATTTTTCAGTACTCTCTCGCGCTCAATCCGGTGATTTGAATGAGAAAGAATTTCGTAGAACAATTCGACAAAAGATTTTCGGTTCGATGTTCATGATGCCAAAGCCAGTTGCAATGACTGAGCTCAGCAAGAATGTGCTCTTACCGGAATATCAAAAAATGTATGGTGTTGTCTATGAAAAAGGTGCATTACTTGGTATGTTTCTCGATATCACTTTGCGTGAACAATCCGGCGGAAAGATCACATTGCTTTCGCTGATCAGAGAATTGACCAAGAAATTCGGCCCGGACAGACCATTCGAAGACACTGTTCTCTTCAATGAAATTGAAGCGGTTGCAGGAAAAGACATCAGACCATTCTTGAATACATATTTCGATTCAGCAACCGACATTCCATATGCCGACATGTTTGCTAAAATTGGTTGGAAATTTGTCGAAGAAGATTCCATTCAGGGATTTGCATTCTCCGGTATTCGCGCACGCATGATGGATTCCGCCTTGAAATTACAAGTGAGAAAAGACGACAATACACTTGGAGCAAAGCAAGGCGATATCATCATTTCCATAAATGGCACCGAAGTGAATCCGAATGATGAAGAAGAAAGTGAATCTTTAGTATCTTTGATCAATGATCCTGAATCAGAAGAGGAAGTCAGCATTTCCGTCAAACGTGGTGAAGACATCTTGACATTGAAAGGTACTCCCAAGATGACCATGAAACAAGAGAAGTCAGTCATACTCGAATTTCCCGATGCGACTGAAAAACAGAAAGCCTTATTACAACATTTATTGAAACATTAATTCCGGATATTCATGACCACCCCAAGAAAGTCAGATCATGTCAATATAGTTCACGGCTATGCTCTTCAAGATCCTTATCATTGGATGAGAGAGAAAGACACCGATGAGGTTTTGTCTTTTCTCAATGAAGAGAATACATATATGAAAAGTGTATTATCCGATACAGAGTCATTACAAGAAGAACTCTATGCGGAGATGCGTGGTCGTATAAAAGAAGCCGATATGTCTGCTTCTGATTTGATCGATGACTATTCCTATTATAGTAGAACAGAAGAAGGAAAGCAATATCGCATCTATTGCAGAAAGAAGAATAATACTTCCACAGAAGAAATCATTCTTGATGCAAATGCACTTGCGGATGGTCATCCCTATTTTGTCTTGGGTACACTTCGTATCAGTCCGAATCATCGCTTTCTTGCATATACCGTTGATCTTAATGGATCCGAGCATTTCACAGTTCATGTGAAAGATCTTCAAAGTGGAAATCTTTTGGAAGATACATTGCAAGAGGCGGATACCTCCATTGAATGGCATGCGGATTCACAAACATTTCTGTATATGCTTTTGGATGAAACACGCAGGCCATATAAGATTGCGCGACATATTCTTGGAACTTCGCAATCACAAGATGCAATCATTCTGCATGAACCGGATGAGGCATTTTTTCTGGGGATCGACAAATCACGAGATGGCAAATATCTTTTCATTGAATCAGCCAGCAAAACCACATCAGAAGCATGGATAGTGTCTGCACATGATGCCAACGCTCAATGCATGAGCATAGCAGGAAGAGAGCATGGACATGAGTACCATGTCAATTCTCATGCAGATACACTTTATATACTCTCCAATCGCAATGGTGTGAATTTCTCGCTCTTCAAGGCGGATATTTCTACTCCTGAAGATTGGACAGAACTCATAGCTCATCGTACTGATACAAAGCTTGAATGGATTGTCACCTATGATGCTCATCTCATCATTGGTGGTAGATATAATGGACTCGAGCAAGTGCAGGTATTTGGTCTCAATGGCGAATCTCATTTGATGTCATTCCCGGATCCTGTCTATGACATAACTCCGGGGAAGAATCCCATGAATGCTTCTACGCTATTCCGTTTTCATTATAGCTCGCCAATTTGTCCTCCGACTGTCTATGATTATGATTTCATCACAAAAGAATTGACCATCATCAAAAGAGATGAAATTCCCGGTGGATTCAATCCTGCTGACTATATCGTAGAACGTCATTTCGCAAAAGCCGAGGATGGAGCATTAATTCCACTTTCCATCCTTCGCAAGAAAGACATCATGCTTGATGGCAAAGCACCTGCCTTTATGGTTGGATATGGCTCCTATGGATATGCAATGCCGACCACTTTTTCCTCATCGCTCATTAGTTTGCTCAATCGCGGTTTTGTGTGCGCGAGAGCGCATATTCGTGGTGGCTCGGACATGGGAGAGCAATGGTATTTGGACGGAAAATTGCAGAAGAAGAAAAACACCTTCACCGACTTCATTGCATGTGCTGAATATCTGATTGAAAAAGGATTCACTTCCAAAGAACAGCTGGCCGTTCAAGGTGGAAGCGCAGGAGGATTATTGATGGGTGCGATCGCAAATATGCGACCCGATCTCTTTCATACCATCATCGCAAGTGTTCCATTTGTCGATCTCATGAATACCATGCTCGATGCTTCACTTCCACTCACCGTGGCTGAATATGAAGAATGGGGCAATCCCAATGTGAGAGAAGATTTTGAATATATGCTCTCTTATTCACCATATGACAATATAGCCCATCAGGATTATCCCAATATTCTGGCGATTGCCGGATATCATGATCAGCGAGTTTCTTATTGGGAGCCCTCAAAATGGATTGCAAGATTGCGTGATCACAACACAGGAAATTCCACTATTTTGCTGTATACCAAATTCACTGCAGGACATTTTGGTGCATCGGGTCGATTTGACTATCTCAAAGAATTGGCTTTGGAATATGCCTTCATCCTGAAATATTCCGAATTGTCTTAATCTCGGAGCAAATGCAATGGAAGCAAATCAATCTCATGAATATCATTATAAAGTGGATTTCTATTGGAAGTCACTTGCAATGTATGGTGCGGCACTATTGATCTATGCCACATTCAAAGGTTCAATTGAAGAGAAGACTTTAACCATTGCAATCACCGATCCAATAGTCTTGCTTTTGGCTTGTTTCGTAGCATTATCCGCCATTTCACTCTTCATCAATCATCATGCTCGTCGCGTGATTGCAATCACCGAAGATTCCATAATCTTCAAGAATAGATTCAGAGAAAGAATAGTCAAACTACATGATATCAAAAGCATCATTCTTGTGAAAGATCGTCGCTTCAAAGTGAATACATTGAATGCAGTAAAGATCAAAATACATGGTAGAAGAAGACCATTGCGATTACGACCATCTCTTTTTGATCATGAAGAAGCACTCATTGCTGACCTCAAAGCATTGAAGCAAAACATACAATCACTGAAAGGTTGATGATGAAGCAGTTCTTCATGCAATCAATAGCCTTCCTCTTGCTTTCTTCTTGTTCGGTCATGGCATTACTCCCCATTCAGCCTTCGAATGCAATGATTTTCAAGAATCTCTCAAAAGAATTATCTACATGCATAGTCAAAGATCTCAGCATTAAAGAACTTCACTTGGAGATTATTGGAGGGACAGAAGAAAAGGAATTTCTACGCTCGGAAATCATGAGCAATGAACAAATGATTCGATGGTCAAATGAAACAAACAACACCGTCATCATTACTCCCAGTGAGATGCGAACCATCTATGAAACAATTGAGGATGATGAACGCGTCAAAAGAACGTGCTTGCTGAATGCCGATATTAGATTTGAAATAGCACGGTCATCACGCATTCAACAATGCAGCATACTGCAGTTTTCCGATACAGTCAGAAGAGCAGATATACCATCACTCGAAATACCTGCATATCCCTTTTGCAGAGCAGATATACCCCAAAATGAATCCACATTATTCGATGGTATCATCAAGCCGGTGATCTATGTCTTGACATTTGGTTTTTCGGCCTATCTTCTGTTCGGTGTCAGATCATCGGATTAAAATTTCACGCAGACATTTTTGGTCTCGGTGAAAAATCTCAATACTTCAAATCCTCCTTCTCTTCCCAAGCCGGAGTCTTTCATGCCTCCGAATGGTGTTCTCAAGTCACGCAATAACCAGCAATTCACCCAAACGATACCAAATTCCAAAGCATTTGCCATGCGATGTGCTCTGCCCAAATGTTGTGTCCATAGATTCGCGGCAAGACCATATCGCGTACCATTGGCGAGCGATAAAGCTTCTTCTTCAGTTGAGAAAGATTGCAATGTGACCACAGGTCCAAATATTTCTTCTTGATTTGTTCTGCAGGAATTATCCAAACCTTCAATGACCGTTGGTTCAATAAACCAACCATTCTTACAGCGACCTTCCGGCGAGACAATGTTTCCGCCACAGAGAATCGTTCCACCTTCTTCTTGAGCCAATTCAATATAGGACATCACTTTTTCCATATGTCCTTTGGAAACCAATGCACCAATATTTGTTTCCGCTTCAAATGGATCACCGACTTTGAGTTGCTTGACCTTTGCTATGAATGCATCACGGAATTTCTCATAGATTGATTCTTCAATAAGAATTCGTGAACCACATAAACAGATTTCACCTTGATTGGTGAAAGCAGAGCGTACGGCTTGCGTCACGGTTGTATCAAAATCACAATCAGCGAATATGATGGACGGATTTTTTCCGCCAAGTTCCAATGACAATTTTTTAAACATTGGAGCGGCAATCGCAGCAATATGTTTACCGGTCACTGTTCCACCCGTAAATGAAATTGCCGTGATATCAGGATGCGCGACAATTGCTGAGCCTGCATGTAATCCTGTACCATGAATGATATTCAAGACACCTTCCGGCAATCCTGCTTTCATGCAGATATCGGCGAAGAGCGTTGCCGTATATGGAGTCAATTCGGATGGTTTGGCAATCACGCAATTCCCTGTGGCAAGCGCGGGTGCTATTTTCCACGTGAATAAGTAAAGAGGAAGATTCCATGGTGAGATACAACCCACGATTCCAATTGGCGCATGTACCGTATAATTCACCATGCCTTTTCCGCCATGAGATTCCGAAGCAAAGTGGATGATTTCCGTTGCAAAAAATTCAATGTTTTGAATTGCTCTTGGAATATCCATCACTCTGCTTAGCGAAAGAGGTTTTCCTTGATCCTTGGATTCCGCCTCAGCAAGCATATCGAATGCATCTTTCATGCCTTGTGCGATATTGAGCATGATGCGAGAGCGTTCTTCGACAGACATTCCTGACCAAATCGGAAATGCAGTTTTGGCAGCTTCCACTGCCTTTTGAACATCATGTTCATTCGAATCAGGTATGCGAGAAAACAGTTCGCCGGTGGCAGGTTCCGGATTATCCAACCATAAGCCATTGATAGGTTCTTGCCAAGTTCCGCCGATATAATTCAAGAGAGTATTCATCATGATTTCATGCAATTATTGATATGCAAAAATGGTCAATTTTCCCGCCTCAAGAAAACTCCCCGAAACTTCATGCTGAAAGGCCCGCCAAACCCATAATTTTCAGTAATTTGTCAGGGACTATTTCAGGAATCTCATGGAAGTTTTTTGGATCATACTCACGGGATGTTTAACGGCCATAGCATGTGCTTTGGCAGGTTCATTCCTCATTGTTCGCAATACTTCCATGATAAGCGATGCAATTTCACATGCGGTATTACCGGGGATTGTTGCCGCATTTTTGTTTACCGGATCAAGAACAGGGATTCCCGTCTTGATTGGGTCTGCTTCGGTCGGATTACTCGCTACTTTCCTCATTGAATTTTTACATCGAAAAGGCAGAATGCAGACGGATGCATCTATAGGTACCATTTTTACGATGCTTTTTGCGATTGGCATCATCATGATTACGGCATTTGCCGGGAATGTGGACATAGACCCCGAATGTGTACTCTATGGAGAAATCGCTTATGTACCTTTGGATATGATCAATGTTTTTGGGCTTGAAATCCCATATTCAGTTATCCTGATGTCGGGGGTTTTATTGAGTACGATAAGTGTCTTCACATTCGGTTATCGACAATTTCTTGCAAGTTCTTTTGATCCCGATCATGCGAGATCAATGGGTATCAATATTGATTTTTGGCATTATGCATTGATGACTTGTGTTTCACTCATCACTGTCGCTGCATTCGATGCTGTAGGTGCAATACTTGTTGTTGCATTATTCATTGTTCCACCGGCCACTGCTATATTGCTTTTCAAGCAAATGCATCAGATCATGATTGTTTCATCTGTCTTTGGGATCATCTCAGCAATTATTGGATATGTACTTGCAGATGCAATGAATGGCTCTATTGCCGGTGCAATGGCTACCATCACAGGAGTGGAACTTTGCATTGCCATTCTCTTTGTGAAATTGAGAAATAGATTTTTTACCAATGAGATTGGGAGCAATGTATGAAGCATATACGGTTACTCATATTGATACTGATTATGTATTGCATACATACACAAGATCTCAATGCTCAATATTGGAAAAGTGCGACATTACCCACAAATGTTACGAATAATTATTGGTTGGATGTCTATTTCCTGCCCGGCAATACACAACTTGGTTGGGTATGTGGATTCAATGCGGCGACTGTTCGTACAACCGATGGTGGCAATACTTGGATTTGGAGCAGAGTTACGCAATTGCAAAACCCCATGTTGGAGAGCATACATTTCGTAAGTCCTCAAATTGGTTTTACTTCTGGTCCACAAGGCATTTGGCGCTCGAATGACGGAGGCGCTACTTGGTTTGACATTTCACCAGCCAATCTGCAAGGTTCATTGTGGGGATGTTATTTCAAAGATCAGAATCTGGGATTGGTTGTCGGAGGAGGTTGTGGTGGACCTCAATTATACTATCGCACCACTGATGGTGGAAGCTCTTGGACATTGTTTCAAGGCAATGAACCACAAAGTGGTATGTGCGATTTGATTTTGGACAAAGCAAGCGATACCGGATATGCATCAAGTTCCGGTGTGATTTGGCAAACAACAAATGCCGGGCAAACATGGAATG
>JALRFC010000199.1 GCA_023253875.1 Candidatus Kapaibacterium sp. | reverse complement strand
CAATGAAATTGATCTCAATGGGGATGGATCCATTGTCCGCTATATTCTTCCCTCTCCTCCTCCATCTCCAACAATGAGAATTGAAGTTAAGGATAGACAGGCAGTCTTGTATTGGTCCAATAATGCTGAGAATGCAAAAGATATTTTGACCAATAAGAAAAACTTTGAAGGATATAGGATCTATAGAACCAATCCGGAAGATTTCGCTCAATCCACAAATGATTGGACAATGCTGGCTTCCTATGACAAAGAGCAAAATTCCCTATTCTTTGATAATGGTTTTGAGCAGATTCGCATAAAAGATGAACAAGGTAATCCTACAGTAAAGTTTTTTGACGGTGATACCATTCCTTATCATTATATGTATCCCATGAATGACTTATTGAATGGATGGCAATATTCAATTACACTAACTGCTTTTAGCGATGGAGATATAAAGGCCGGCTTGCCTTCACTGGAATCGAGTTTACTTGCTAATGAAAAGACAATCATACCTGGAACCACAATATCTGTTTCGGATACTATATCTGACATAGGGATTTTCCCTAATCCATATTCTGTATCTGCTTCATGGGATGCTCAAGCGAATATGGAAAGAGGAAGAAAACTCTATTTTTATAATCTACCTAAAAAGGCGACTATTTCGATTTATACATTATCAGGTGACAAAGTATGCACGCTTTTCCATGAAGAAGGAATATCTCATGGACAAAATATAGACTGGTTTTCGCAAACCGGTAATGTCAATTCATCGGATATTACATTTGCTGGTGGAATTCATGCTTGGGATTTGATTTCAGACAAAGATCAAGCTCTGGCCACCGGTATGTATGTCGTTCACGTAAAAGATGAAATCAATGGAACAATCAAAACAGGCAAATTTCTCATTATCAAATAATGTAGGTTTTATCATGAAACATCTAGTACTCATTTACTCAATTCTCACTTTGGTGTCAATTGACATCATGGCGCAGAATTATCCCAAAAAGACAATTATGGACATTATGAATGTTCCTGCGGATTCTCTTGCTGCCGGTTCATTGAATTCTCCATCAGTTGGCGATACGGTCATTGTGCGCGGAGTTGTATCAATTCCACCGGTTGTCAATTTTCCGGATGATATTCGAAAAATCATGATAGCGGGAAATCGCAATTATGCTATTTATCTTCAAGATCAAAATGGATCGGAATTTGCCGGTATGCCCATTCTTTGCGATACTGCAAATGTTGCCTCCAATTTTGTTCGATTGAAAAAAGGACAGTTGATAGAAGTACCAATTAGAGTAACTGCTTTCCCGAATAACAATAAATTGGGTACAACACAAGGCGAAGTACTTTCAAATGGAATAGTTGAATTTATTGATGATGAAATAGCATTACCCACTCCACCTGCTGTCACTATTGCAAATTTTAATGCGGGTAAAGTTACAGCAGCTACCTACAATGTTGCATCTGGTGCTAAATATGTTGGAATGAAAGTAGAATTTTCAAATCTGATTGTGTCAAGTTCAGTAAAAGGAACGAATCAACGCAGTACAATTATACTATCTGATGCAGATGGTAATGAAATCTATCTTCGCGATCAATCCAATCACTATAGAACGGATGCCGTTCAACTAGGTTCGTATACTGCACCGACAGAAGGAACCAAAATCAAAAAGATACGTGGATATATTTCGACAAATTCAATTGCTGGTCAACCTGTTCCTTTCATGGTTTCACCAGGAATGCCTGAAGATTTGGAATTGGATATGGGTTCTGCGCCTCCAATCATTACCAGTATTCGTTCGACTCGTACAAAAGCATTTCCATCTTCCGATGAAACAGTACCTGTTGCGATCGGTGTCAAACAAGGAGCTTTGCCAATTCTATCTGTGAAGACATATTTCTCATTTAATGGCAATGCTCTTGATTCTGTTGCAGCACAAAAAGTGAATGATACATTATGGACAGCTACAATTCCTACTTTTGCTGGCATTCAAAATGGAACCGCATTGGCAAAATGGTTTGTGAGAGTCAATGATGATTCAGGATTGACTCTGAAATCACCATTAGGTGATACAACTGGATACTATTATCGCATTCTTGAACGTGCTCCAAAAATCGCGGACATCAGAGAAAAACTTCAATCAAATGGAGGATCTGTCTATGAAGGATATTCCATTTCTATCACCGGTACCGTAACAGCATCTGCTTCGGATATTCCTAATGAAGCAGTAAATGCTCCAAGAGTATATGTACAAGATGCAATTACTCCGTATTCCGGACTCTTCGTTCGTACTACTTCTCCTTCGAGTATTGTTCGAGCATTTCCAAGAGGAGCTAAAGTTAAAGTTACAGGCATCATTCGTGAAAACTTTGGTGTAACATCCATTGATTCAGTAAATGCACAAGAAACCCAACTTATTTCCACCGAAGGCGATCCAATTCAACCAGTGATTGTTTCAACAACTGATTTTGCTCGCAAATCACAAGGAACATCATCTGCAGAGCAATGGGAAAGCATGCTTGTCAAGTTCCAGAATGTGATAGTCACTGATACAAATGCTGATGGTACATCAAATTTTGGTGAATTCAATGTTGTGGATGCAAGCTTGTATAATTCAGCAACAGAATCTTTGTCCAAAATGCGCGTTGAAACAGATGATGGTGCAACAACATATGGTTCTACTTCAGCAACTGGTAAAACTGTTATGTCACGTGGCACAGGTATTAAAAATCTGACCGGAATCATGTTTTTCTCATTTGGAAATTATAAACTGGTGCCAAGAACAAATGCTGATATTGAATTAGGCTCTGTTTCTGTTGAGAATGATATGACTGAATCATCATTTGACATTACGCCGCATCCTGTTCATACAACTGCTTTGATTCGATGCGAAGTATCATCCACAAAACAAGCCATGTTCAAGATTATGAATCTTGCAGGTCAGGAAGTCTATTCTACTCAAGCAATCAATGAATATGGGAATGTGCATTCAGCTATGATTCCGGCAGGTTTATCAGCAGGTATATATATATTCAAGATGCTTGGTGATATGGAAGTACAATCCGGAACCTTCATTGTTCAACCATGATGATGCAAAAGGGATACTTCGGTATCCCTTTCCTCTATGAATCCTAAAAAATCACATATAGCATTCGGATTTCTCATGCCATGGATGATCAAACTTGGCGTGTTTTGGATATACCCTCTGTGTTATGCTTTGTATATGAGTTTCACTCGTTACAAGGCATTGGGTAATACATCTGAATTCATCGGCTTGGATAATTATGCCACGATTGGTATAGACCCATTATTTTGGAAAGCACTCTCCAATACCATCATCTATGCTGTCGGAGCTGTACCGCTTTCAACGTTTTGTGCATTGTTTCTTGCCATATTGCTTCATTCCAAATTGGCAAAATATCCTGGTTTTTATCGCGCTGGATTATTTTTACCATCCGTGACTTCAATCATCGTGATAACATTGATATTTACGAATCTATATGCAAAAGATGGATATATCAATGCATTAGCAGGAATGATCGGTTTACCCCAAAGTGAAAAGGGTTTCTTACTCGAAACTTCAACTGCTTTGTTATCGGTCATGCTCATGGATGTGTGGCTTTCAACCGGCTATTATATGATGTTGTTTTTGGCAGGTTTACAATCCATACCACGGGATATTTATGAATCAGCTGAATTGCAAGGTGCAAATGCATGGCAGGTTTTTTATCGAATAACACTTCCACTCATGAAACCCACATTGTTATTTGTCATGGTTATTTCTACGATAAAATCATTGCAGATCTTTGTTGAAATGT
>JALRFC010000198.1:3595-3835 GCA_023253875.1 Candidatus Kapaibacterium sp. | reverse complement strand
AGAGATATCTTCACGATGCTGCTCGATGCTGGAATACATATAGAATCCAAGCCATTTGCGATTGGAGTAAGAGCTGAGCATCCTCAGGCATATATCGATGAAATTCGGTATAAACAGAATCCAAGAGATCCATATCTTCCAGCATCTTCCTATAAACTCGTTGAGCAAGTGCATGGACGTGGCGTCTTTTCATTTTGCATGTGTCCGGGTGGACTCATCGTTCCCGCCGCAACTGCTCCC
>JALRFC010000198.1:2392-3585 GCA_023253875.1 Candidatus Kapaibacterium sp. | reverse complement strand
CGGTGAAATCGTTGTCAATGGAATGTCCATGTCACGCCGTGATTCTCCCTATGCAAATTCCGGAATCGTCGTGGCCATCGAACAAGAAGATTTGAAAGAGTATTCAAAGTATGGACCTCTCGCAGGGATGCATTTGCAAGCAGAAATCGAGCAAAAAGTATTTGGTATCGGGGATGGATCTCAAAAGGCGCCTGCTCAAAGATTGAAGGATTTTCTGAAAGGAAAGTTTAGCAGTTCAATTCCCAAAAGTTCCTATATCCCCGGCTTATACTCTGCAGATCTTGCCGCGCTATTTCCTTCACATATAGCAGATCGTTTGAAGAATGGTTTTCGGGCATTTGACAAAAGCATGCGTGGTTATGTGCATGATGATGCAATCATTGTTGCGACAGAATCAAGAACGAGTTCACCTGTACGCATTCCGCGTGACCCTGTCAGTCGTGAACATGTAAGCGTGAAGGGTTTGTATCCATGCGGAGAGGGAGCCGGATATGCAGGTGGCATCATTAGTGCAGCGATGGATGGACAAAATACTGTAAAGGCCGTGGCATATTCTTTGGGAGTTCAACATGAGGCCTGATCCTGATTTTGGCATCTATCTGCATATTCCATTTTGCGAGAAAAAATGCGTGTATTGCGATTTTTATTCTCTTGAAAATATGGAGCATAAAGATGTATTCGTATCCATACTCAAAAAAGAAATCGCCGAAGGAGCTAAGAAATATCAAGAATTTCTACGGCCCGCAACCAGCATTTTCTTTGGTGGAGGAACGCCATCGCTCTTGACTCCCAATCAAATAGAGTCAATCATGCAACAAGTGAGAGAGCATCTTCCGATACATCCCGATGCGGAAATCACGATGGAATGTAATCCAGGAACGATCACCAAGGATTCGCTTGAAGGTTATCGTACTGCCGGAATCAATCGCTTGAGTTTTGGCATACAATCATTCAATCAGGATGAACTCGATTTTCTGCATCGCATTCATTCACCAGAAGAAGGTAAACAAGCCGTACAACTCGCTCGAGAAGCGGGTTTTGACAATATCAATATCGATGTGATATTCGCTTTGCCAAATCAGAGCATTGAGTCATGGCAATCGACATTGAAGCAGGCAATTGCATTAAATACAGAGCATATATCTGCATATAGTTTGATTTTCGAGGAGAAAACTCCGCTCTACACAATGCTC
>JALRFC010000198.1:0-2382 GCA_023253875.1 Candidatus Kapaibacterium sp. | reverse complement strand
TTCGAAGAGAAGACGCCACTATTTGCTATGCTGCAAAAAGGTTTGGTAACACCGCAAGATGATGATAAAGATGCCGGCATGTATGCGATCACAATAGATTTGATGAAAAAAGCCGGATATGAGCAATATGAGGTATCAAACTTTGCCAAGAGCAATCTGCGATGTACTCATAATCGTACGTATTGGCAAGCCAAAGAATATCTCGCATTTGGTCCATCGGCTCATGGATATATCAATCATACCCGCTATTGGAATTTCAGAAATCTCAAACGATATTTCGAAGCGGTGCAATTGAATGGAATAGGTGAGGCCAGCAGGGAAGAACTCAGTTTCACCAACAGACTCTATGAATCCGCTTTTCTCGGCATTCGATCTGAAGGACTTTCCAGAACGCAATTCATGAAAGATTATGGGATTGATATTATTGATATCATGCAAACTTCAATTGATTCACAAATCATTGAAGAATTCTTGATAATGCAGAATATAGAGAACGATATTATTCTACGGCTTAATTCAAAAGGATTCGCCATATGTGATGAGATAAGTCTGCGTATTATCACAGCATTGGAAGAAAAAATGGGGTCAATTTGGGAGTCGAGCGGATATGAAGAAGATGATGAAGCACTTCTCAATCTACCCATACTCTAAGAAAGTATGCGGTTTTTGAAGAAAAACTTTCTATCTTTGCGGCTCTAATTTCCTGCCCGAACAAGAGTGTTTTGGGCTGTTATACAACAACCACAGGAGCACAGAATGAGCATTCGTCGTTTATACGAGAGCACATTCATCATCAATGCCGCCTTGGAAGATCCAGATGTGGAAGCAGTCATTCGCAGAGTGACAGACTATATCGAAAATCATGGTGGTACTTTTGTTGAGATGAACAAGTGGGGCCGTCGTCGCCTAGCTTATCCTATTAAGAAAAAATACAATGGCTATTATGTCTATATGGCATTTGAAGCCGCATCCGAGGTATTACCTTTGGTGGAGCGTTTCTTCACATTGGAAGAAAATGTTCTCCGTCATTTGACCCTCGAATTGTCCGAAAAACTCCGTGAGCATCGCAAAGAGCGTGCGCTTATCGCCGGTTCAACCATTCCTGCAGAGATTTCTGAAGAAAGTGTTGCTCCAGTAAAAGCAGCTGCGGTAACTGAAACAGAACTTTGATTAACCCATTGATACACGAGTTATCACATTCCCGAAAGAGATGAACCTATGAAAATCATTCTTCGTCAAGATGTAGAAAACCTGGGTAAAATGGGTGATATCGTGATAGTCAAAGATGGCTATGCACGAAACTACCTCATTCCCAGAAGTCTTGCATATTATGCATCTCCTTCTTACATCAATGTATTTGAAAGTGAGAAGAAGCGCCATATGGCAGAGATGGCACGCAAGAAAGAAGCAGCTGAATTGCTTGCTTCCAAATTATCCGAAATTCAGGTCAGTGTTCCAATGAAAGTTGGAGAAGAGGGCCGTTTATTCGGTTCTGTAACAGCACAAATGATTGCACATGAACTTGCAGTCATGGGCTTTGACATTGATCGTCGTACCATCATGATTGATGATGCGATCAAGTCACTCGGTGTTTTTGATGTGAAAGCTAAATTGCATCCTGAAGTGATTGCCACATTCAAAGTGTGGATTATCAGCGCCTAATTTCACAGTAAAAAAAGTAGATTTGAGCACATCATTTGATGTGCTCTTTTTATTTGGAGAAAAAGCAATGCAAAGATCATATGAATCCTTGAAGCAATTGGTTGAGATAGATTCGCCGACCGGTTTTACTCATCATGCAGAAGCATTTGTGATGAATCATCTGCAAGGCATGGGATTATATCCTTTCCAAACACATAAAGGTGCGGTGAAACTCGCATTTGGAGAAAGCCCAACGCTTGCAATTGCCGCGCATCTTGATACGCTTGGTGCTATTGTCACGGGAATCAAAGCGAATGGCACATTGTCTATTTCTCCCATCGGCGGATTGGGTCTGATTAGTTTCGAAGGCGCTTATGTGCGCATCAGAACCATGGATGATAATGTGTTCACGGGTACATTCCTTTTGAATAATCCAGCATCTCATGCGAATAAAGCAACGGATTCTGCTCAGCGATCCATCGAATCAATGCATATTCGTTTGGATGAAGAAGTGAAAACAAAACAGGAATGCGAACAATTGGGTATTCGCGTTGGTGATTTTGTGTGTTTCGATCCGCGCTATGAAGAATTACCGAGTGGTTATATCAAATCACGATTCATGGATAATAAAGCTTCTTGTTATGTATTGTTCGCGATTGCAGAGCATCTTGCTTCAAAGAATGTGTCTATTCCGGTCGAATTATTCTTCAGCAATTATGAAGAGGTTGGTCATGGCGGTTC
>JALRFC010000197.1 GCA_023253875.1 Candidatus Kapaibacterium sp. | reverse complement strand
GCATTCCAATGCGGTTGATAGACCAATGATACCGGCACCGACAATGCAAATATCCACTTCCGTAAATGCTGTATGTTCCCAATAGCTTTGGATCGGTGAATCTGCGACTGCATGAAATGTTGTTTTACTCATATGTCTTATTTGTACAATTTTCATTCCACTTTATTGAAATCATGAGGGGAAACAAGGAGAAAATTGGCTCGAAAGCCTATATTTGCGAATCATTTTCGGTACATGAGCCATGAATACAGAAAAAATATCAAAAAAAATCATTTTGAGCGGAATACAAGCGAGTGGTGATCTAACCATTGGACATTATGCCGGTGCCATGAAAAATTGGGTGCAATTACAAGATGATTATGAGTGCTATTTCATGGTTGCCGATATGCATGCCATCACCACTAGACAAGTCCCTGCAGATCTTCGCCGACGTTCCGTGGATGTTGTTGCAATGTATGCCGCATGTGGAATCAATACAGACCAATCAACACTGTTCATACAATCTCATGTGCCCGAACATGCCCAACTTGCTTGGGTATTGAATTGTTTTACCGGCTTTGGGGAAGCCCAACGCATGACACAATTCAAGGATAAATCCCAACAGCATAGCGAGAATGTGAATGTCGGATTATTCTCTTATCCCGTTTTGATGGCCGCCGATATTCTGCTCTATCAAGCCGATCTCGTCCCTGTTGGCGAAGATCAAAAACAGCATATTGAACTCACAAGAAATTTGGCTGAACGATTCAATCATTTGTATTCCCCCACTTTTGCGGTACCTGACCCCTTCATTCCCAAGGAAGGAGCTCGCATCATGAGTTTGCAGGAACCACGCAAGAAGATGTCGAAATCAGACCCCAATCAAAATTCCTGCATCTTTTTGCATGATGCAGATGCTGTGATCAAAAATAAAATCAAAAGAGCGGTTACGGATTCCGGTACGGATATCATCTATGATACAGAGCAAAGACCCGGCATTTCAAATTTGATGTCACTCTATCATGTTGCAACGGGGAAATCCATGCAGGAAATCTCAGATGAATTCAATGGCAGAGGTTATGCTCCATTCAAGGAAGCGGTAGCAGAAGCGGTGGCTGAACTTATTTCCCCAATTCGCAATCGCTTTGAAGAGATACGCTCAAATCCCGATGAATTGTCTGCACTCCTAAAATCAGGCGCTGATAAGGCACGCAGACAGGCATTCAAAACTTTGAGAAAAGTGTATAAGAAAGTGGGATTTGTCGAGCCATCATGATTGACCATATTCCGCGCGATAGCTTTCTGAAATCTCGCGATAATGTTCAGCACTCTCAATAAACCCTTGTCGTTCATCAAGTCTCACTTCTCGGATGATTTTGGCTGGTATACCTGCTACCATCATGCCGGAGGGAACCACCATTCCGGGTTTGACAACTGATCCCGCTGCGACGATCGCTTCATCTTCGATCACCGCATTATCGAGCACAATTGCTCCCATACCAATCAAACAACGATTTCCTATTGTTGCGCCATGCAGAATGGCATTATGTCCAACGGTCACATCATCACCGATATTCAATGCGAACTTGTCTGTAGTGACATGCAATATGGATCCATCCTGAATATTCGTTCTCTTCCCGATTTTGATCGGAAAGACATCGCCTCGCAATACCGCATTGAACCAGATATTGGAATCATCTCCTATTTCCACATCACCGATAATTCTCACTCCATCACAAATCAATATGTTCTTTCCAAGTGTAGGCATCATGCCCCTATATGACAGGATCGTTGCTTGAGCTTTTCCAATGAGTTCTTTCATGATGGATGATTTCCAAATACAGTGAACAATTTTGAGCCATGAACTGTTGAGTCCGTGAATAACTCCCGAAAAAACCCTGAAAATCAGCATGTGGAGTCAGGAAACAACCGTATTTTTGTGCATTGCTTGAATGGCGATGCAAACTTAGCATAAACCTCATGAAATCTACACCACTGTATTCGGATTCGATTCGCGGATTATATGAATCAAAGCGAAATCGACTCAAACGCATCACCTCATTGCTCTTTGCTTGTGCGGGATGTCTTTGGTTTTTTCTGTATTTACCTGAGTCCGTTTTGCCATTTCAAGGACATGAAGCATTCAAGCTCAAACAATATCAAATCTATGTTGTCCTGCTAACGCTCTGGGGTCTTGACTTTCGCAGAGAATTCAAACGCATTGAATTTATCGCTCGCACATCGCATACTTTGAACAAGGATATCACGCAAGTGGATAGCATCGACATCAAGGATTCAATGCATTTATTCGAAGTGTATACATTCCTACCGGGTGCAAAAGGATATCATGTGGCAGTGATTATCAATTGGATATTCTGTTTGCTCGGTATTGGATTACTTCTTTCCCAAATCAATCTCTTATTGAAATCAGTCCTTTAATTTCACATTTCTATATAGCACCATGAAAGAATTCGCCAATGAGGTATTCCTCAATTTTGCAGATCCCGCGATTGCAAAAAAACAAAGAAAAGCTCTCGAAGCGGTGAGAGCACAATTCGGAAAAGAATATCCGAATTATATCAATGGCAAAGCGATATATACCGATGCCAAAACTATATCAATCAATCCTTCTGAAAATAGCGAAGTGATCGGTACATTTCAGAAATCCGGAAAAGATGATGCTGAAAAAGCAATGCAAGCCGCTGTGAAAGCATTTGAAACATGGAAATTTGTTCCTGCAAAAGAGCGTGCGGCATTTTTATTCAAAGCCGCGAATGTGATTCGCAAGCGCAGACTCGAAATCAATGCTTGGATGATTTCCGAAGTTGGCAAGAATTATCTTGAAGCAGATGCAGACACCTGCGAAGCGATTGATTTCTTGGAGTTTTATGGTCGTGAAGCTTTGCGCTATGCAGGCAAACAACCTATCACTCCCGTGAAAGGCGAAAAAAATAAAATGGTCTATATTCCACTTGGCGTTGGCGTCGTGATTCCACCCTGGAATTTCCCATTCGCAATTCTCGTGGGAACAGCCAGTGCAGCAATTGCAGCCGGCAATACCGTTGTTTTGAAACCTTCTTCTGAATCACCAATGATGGGCTGGCTTTTCGCAGATATCATGCGCTCTGTTGGTTTGCCAAAAGGCGTATTGAATTATCTCGTTGCTTCAGGCGCAGAAGCAGGTGACTATTTGGTTTCACATCCAAAGACACGCTTTATCTCCTTCACCGGCTCCATGGAAGTTGGTTTACATATCAATGAACTTGCCGCGAAGACAGTACCGGGTCAAATTTGGATCAAGAGAATCGTGGCTGAAATGGGCGGGAAAGACAGCATGATCATTGATGAAGATTGTAATATTGATGATGCCGTAAAAGGTACTGTTCAAGCTGCTTTTGGATTCCAAGGTCAGAAATGTTCCGCTTGCTCACGCGTGATTGTACATCAAAATATCTATAAAGAATTCGTCGCAAAACTCAAGGTTGCAGTGGAAGCAGTTTCACAAGGTAATCCGATGGAAGATCATGCGATGGGTCCGGTGGTGTCCAAGAAAGCAGAACAATCCATTTTGAAGTATATCGAGATTGGCAAGAAAGAAGGCAAATTATTATGCGGTGGTGGAAAGGTTGAAGGTTTGAATGGATATTATATCAAGCCTACTGTATTCACTGATATCAAGCCGAATGCGACAATCTCTCAAGAAGAAATTTTCGGACCTGTTCTTGCCGTTATCAAAGCAAAGAATTTCGACAATGCAATGTCAATCGCAAATAATACGATCTATGGCCTGACAGGTGCTGTCTATACCAATGATCGCAAAAAACTCGAAAGAGCGGAAGCAGAATTCCATTGCGGAAATCTCTATTTGA
>JALRFC010000196.1 GCA_023253875.1 Candidatus Kapaibacterium sp. | reverse complement strand
TGATTGGGGCATTGACCATCTCCAGCTCCAATCTCATGTATCCTGAGTCTTGGACACAAATCCCGTCCCTTGCTATTTCTCTGCTACTCATTATTGTCATCAAAACGCTGACTTCAGCCATTGGGGAGAGATATGCCGAGAGACTAACCTCATCTACCGTCTTCTATCTTCGACTGCTCTCAATTGTGTTTTACCCATTGTCTGTACTATTGGGTCGTTTGGGTCGATTCATCAATCCACCGATGACTGAATCGGAGCAAAGAGAAGAGTTTGATGCACTCGTTGATACTGCTCGAGAAGAGGGAACGCTCGATGACGGTGAATATCGCATATTCAAGAGTATCATGAATTTTAGCGAAATTCGAGTGGCAGATATTATGACGCCTAGATCGGTTGTTTTTAGTGTTCAGTCCACAAAGACTGTAGCTGAAGTTGCCCTATTACCCGAATTACAAATGTATTCGCGCTTTCCGGTCTGGGAAGGGGATTCCATCGATGGAGTCATTGGTTATGCACTCACAAAAGATGTCCTGAGAGCCGCCCTCGATGGCAGAAGAAATCGCACGATGGATAGATTGGTTCGTCAAGCCAATTTCATTCCCGATAATGCCACACTTGAAAAAGCCCTTGAACAATTCTTGCAAGGAAGACAACACATGTTTGTTGTCGTTGATGAATATGGCGGAATTGAGGGTCTTGTGACAATGGAAGATGTTCTGGAAACTATGCTCGGCACTGAAATTGTTGATGAAGCCGATAGAGTTGTGGATCTTCGCGATCTTGCCAAATCTAGAAGAGATAAACGCGTTGCAGAATATCAAGAAAGAGACTTGCTTAATAAGCAAGAATCTAATGAGGATAGTGAAAACGAAGAAGAATGATCATTAGAAAAATCATATCGACACTTTTACTCAGCATGCTCATGCTCACTTTGAGCGGTGCACCCATGCTCTTGCATCATTGTTGCGGTGAATTGGAATCAGTTTCTTTTTCGCTTGATCATGAAGATGAATGTTGTGAGCAATCTTTTGCAGAAATCACGATTGATGCGCCTGCATGCTGTGAAGATGAAATCCTAGAAACCGCTTTGAATCTTGAAGGCCTGCCACTTAGGATTTCCATACAATTTATCGCCCCCATGATTGGATTGATGGAGTATTTGGAATTTGATAAACATTCGCTTGAACAAACCTCATTTCTGCTCGTCTCATTTTTAACATTCCCATCCACCTCATCTCTTTTTCAAGACAGGGAAGATCTTTGCATATTTCGGATATAGAGTGCTGTGATTCATTCATCATAATCAACAGTATTCATCTATAAATCTTAGAATAATATGAACAGATATCCCAGCATCATGCTCTTTGCATGGTTATGCATCATTGTCTTTGCACCTGCTTATTCCCAGCAAGATACGATTCGTGGAATTGTGTTTAGCTCAATTGATTCCACTCGATTGCCCGGCGCAACCATCATGTGGAAGAATTCTAATAGTGGAGTAAGAGCCGATCAGCAAGGACAATTCACCATCATCAAATCAAATGAATCTCAACATGAATTGATTGTTTCTTCAGTGGGTTATGCGAAAGACACCATTCATGTGGATCATGTTTCAAATGGCGAATTGCTCCGCATCGCACTTGTTCCTGATGCGCGTTCACAATCAGTGATTGTGGAGGAAACGGGACTCCAATCCATCACAAAAGCTGAAATCAAAACCGAAAAAATATCTTCAAGACAATTACGCGAATCCGCATGTTGCTCGCTTGCTGAATCCTTCGAAAGAAGTCCATCCGTGGAAGTTTCCTATGCCGATGCCGCAACGGGAGCAAAGGTTATTCAATTGCTAGGCCTGAAAGGAATGTACACACAAACATTGCAGGAAGCCATTCCGGGATTGAAAGGTCTTGCCCTGCCATATGGAATGGATCTCATACCCGGCGCATTTCTTGAATCAATTAGTATTTCAAAAGGTGCGGCTTCTGTCATGAATGGATATGAAGGAGTTGCAGGGCTTATCAATATCGAAATGCTCAAACCCATCATGTCTCCCAGATTTTTCGTGAATGCCTATATCAATCAAATGCAACGCTATGAATTGAACCTCGCCTCAGCATTTGAACCCGTGAAAGGTCTGCATGCCATGCTTATGGTGCATGGCAGTTCATTCAATCAAGAAATGGATGGCAATAAAGATGGATATATGGACATGCCATTATTCGATAAAATGAATGCAACTTTTCGCATGGAATATATGCAGGATGATATCGAATATCAATTCATGGGAAGATATGTCAATGATGATTATCGTGGTGGCATGACAAATGGCTTCGCGGAATCTCAGGGCATGAATGATGTGTTCAAAAGCAATACATCACTCGAGCGATTTGAATTCATGTCCAAAATCGGATTCCTCGAATTGGATAATCCATTTGCTGAATCATTCGCAATTCAAATGGCAGGATCTCTCCATTCCATGGATTCTGAATTTGGAATAAGAAAGTATTCCGGAACTCAACAAAGCGGGTTCATTAAAGCGATTGCCGTAAAGGAAATTGCCGATGAACATAAATTGTGGTATGGTGTATCATATATGTATGATGTTTTTGATGAAAACTTTATGTCATTGGACAGAGATCGCATCGAATCCGTGCCCGGTATATTCGCGGAAAATACATTCACTCCGAGTGAGCAATTGACAATTGTAACCGGATTGAGAATTGATTATCATAATCTCTATGGACTCATCACTACGCCGAGAATGCATGTGAAATATGAGCCGATTGAAAATATGCAAATGCGTATGTCAGCCGGAAGCGGAATGCGCGTGGCGAATATCTTTGCCGATAATATGTCTTCATTCGTAAATAATCGGACAATTATCATTGATTCAGTATTGAATCCCGAGAAGGCATGGAACTATGGAATGTCAATGACATATTCAACAAGTGTATTTGGATTGCCATTAACATTTGACTCAGAACTGTATCAAACACGATTCTTGAATCAGGTGAATACTGATCTTGATGCCTCTGCACGGACACTTCGCATTGTGAATGATTCAATGGCTTATGCAACTTCATTGATGCTTCAAATGCAAGTATTACCCTGGACCGGTTTCAAAATGAATCTTGCTTGGCGATACAATGACATGTGGCAAATGAGTGATCAAAGAATGCAAAGAAGAATCATGGTGAGTCCTCATAGAATATTGCTCACGATTTCTCAATCATTATTCAATGATCAACTGCAATGCGATGTCACAACCATGTGGAATGGTGAGGGAAGACTTCCTGCACTTACGGAAAATCCCGAGGAATTTCGCATGAATGAGACATATCCATCATTCATGCGATTGAATGCACAATTGTCTTGGCGTACACCTGCATTCGATATCTATCTTGGTGCAGAGAATATCATGAATACACTTCAGAATCATGTGATCATTTCTCCGGATAATCCAAGAAGTCCGTATTTCGAGGGCTCTCTTGTATGGGGTATGCTTGACAATCGCATGATCTATCTCGGCATGAGAGCTCAATTGTAAGGAAAGTCAGTAATTTTGTGTGTCCTTATTCATATATGGCTTTAGATATGTTCACAGGTTTGATTGAAGAGATTGGTTCCATTACAAAGATTGAATCCAAAGGAAGTGGATTGACATTGAGCATTCGTGGAAAAGCCGTCATGAGCGATCTCGCTATTGATGACTCCATTTCGGTCAATGGTGCATGTCAAACAGTAATTGCCATTGAGGGGAATGAGTTTCGAGTGGATACCGTTCAAGAAACATTGCTCAAAACAACTCTTGGCTCACTCAAAGTTGGGGACACGGTCAATCTGGAACGAGCATTGCAATTGAGTGATCGCTTGGGTGGACATATAGTGCAAGGACATGT
>JALRFC010000195.1 GCA_023253875.1 Candidatus Kapaibacterium sp. | reverse complement strand
CACATGCTATCCATATTGGATTCATTTTGACTTCCACTAGTTGGTCAATGGTGAATTATGGCTTCCAAGAAAAATATCCAACCGTTTTATCAAAATTGGTTTTTCTGGATTCTTATTGCTGTAGCAATTGGATATTTTTCTACGAGAAATTCTGATAAACCCGCTCCCACTGTTGATTATATGACTGCCCTTAGGGAGAAAGCCTTCGCAGATCTTGATAGTGGAATTGTTAGTGAAAAACTCCTCAATACAAAAACATCAGAAGATGAAAAAGATGAACTCTTCGTTCGCATTCCCCTTGAAAAATTAAAAGCAGGTACAGTTTTGCAGTTTGGGGTAGATGAAGATTCCACCAAAAGAATTACAGTTACAATGCTAACAGAAAAATCTGCTGAAGTTTCTGTTGTTTCGCAAGTATCGAATCAATCTGTAACAGAAACCGGAACATATTCAATTCAAATATTTGAAGGTTCACAAATACTTACTGATAATTTAGATCACCCTCTGATGCAAAAGCCCGCTATTATTCTTGAAAATCTTTCATATGGTGCAGATAAAGGACATCCTGTCCTCAGTAAAAAATACTGTATCGCTAAATCAAAAAATATCAATGGAATGGAATCTGCAGTATTACGAATCTTCCCATGGTTTGATCCAACTAATTATCCCAATAAAGCACAAGAATTTTCTTTTGCAGACAATCAAGTATTATTTGGCTTGAGTGTCAAACGATAATGTGCTTTTAACGAAGAGCTGATAGTATAGACATTCTTGCTGCTTTCAATGCAGGAAGAAATCCTCCGACCAAACCCATCACAAGTGAAAATATCATTGCTCCGGAGATAACTGAACTCGTCATGGAAAAGTTGAATGATAGTTCGGTGAATGATCCAAAATTCAATGTTGAAATTGAGAAGAATTGTAGCAATGATGCCAATCCAACTCCGATGATTCCACCAAGCAATGCAGTCAAAATGGATTCTATCAAGAATGCAATCAGTATTGAGCTTCTTCCAAAACCCAATGCTCGTAATGTTCCAATCTCCGTGGTACGATTTGCAACAGCCGCATACATCGTAATCATCGCTCCAATCATCGCACCAACACTGAAAATAACCGTGATGGTTATTCCAAGTATTTGAATGAACATACGCATCGCTTCGGATTGCTTCTCGAAATATCTGCGCTCATTCTCTGGCTCATATTGATTCAGTCGCTTGTCGCCTGCAAATAACATCTTCATTGTTTCAATATCTGCATCTGATGTTTTTCTAAATGTCAATGTTGAAAAAGCATCTCTATTGAACGCTAATTGTAATTGGCGAACATCACACCATAACTCGGATTCAAAACCAGATTTTTCCGCTTCCATCTCTCCGACTATTGTCCATTCATCCCCTCCAAATTTTATCTTGTCTCCAATATCTATCTCATCAAATGTTTTGACAAGTGCAGTCCCAACTATTAATTCTCGAGATCCAAATGTGAACATTCTCCCTTTCACAATGGTAATTTTATTCCGAATATTCATTGCCGTCTCAGAGACGCCACGTACAGCAAGATTGCTGATCCCTCCATCCTTTTTTGGTGCATTAATTACGGTTACACCATCGAATGTCATAAGCGCATTTCCCTTTTCGTCTTTTTGTACGAATTGCAGTGTTGAAATCAAATCTGCTGTTGGGCGATCAATGATACTCGTGATCTCACCTGTTGAAGATTTTCTTGTAATTACCACATTCTCTTCTGAACCTGTGGTGGCTAAGGTTTTACGAATTCCATCCGCCATCATGAGTACTGCGGCAAATACGAATACCACTAAAGCTATACCACCAATGGTGATTCCTGCAGTGAGTTTACGCGCAACAAAATTCTTAAGAATATAATAGAATGGAATATTCATAGTTAACCCGTAAAACGAAGTCCATCAACAATTTTCATGGTGAGGGCTCGATACAGTGGAATGATTGCGGCAATGACACCAACAATCAATGCTGATGATCCTGCCAGAACATATGTCGATGTTTCTATGATGAAAACGGGAAACCAACCACGTGGTAATAAAGCTTCAAATCCTTGAACAATTGGTATGAGTAATGCAATGCCAATTCCCGCTCCAAGGAATGAAATTGTCAATGCCTCACCTGCAATGAATGCAAAGAGATGTCCACCCGTGAATCCAAGTGATTTAAGTACTGCATATTCTCTTGTTCGTTCACGTGAAGTCATGATCATTGTATTACACAATACGAGCAGAATAATTCCAATAATCAAATATGACATGATATTGATTGCACCAATGATGGCACCTGACGATGAGACAAACCCCTGCTGAAATTGACCTTCAGTCTCAGTTTTGGTTTCAGCCGCAGAATTCTTGAATAATTGATCAATCTTCTGTGAGATTTCAGCGGAACGTGAAGGATCATTTATCTTGACCACATAATATCCTACTTGATCTGCACGTGAAGGATCATCCTGTTTCATGCGCTCATTCAGATATTCCCAATGGAAAAACATCTGTGTGGCATCATCAGTTTTAGAGCGTGGGGTATATATACCTCTGACCGTGAATTGCCATGATCCGGGATAGATATCACCTTCCATATTCATGATATCACCGATATTCAAACCATACCTTTTTGCAGTTTCTATACCAACAATACAGGCACTTCTATCTGCTTTGAACGCTGATATTTCACTTGATGTTAATTTGAATTCCGGATATAGAGATAACAATGTTTCGGGATCACATCCTTGCCTCGCAAAGAATTGATCTTTGTCGATATAGGTTCCACCAAACCAATTGAGCCATGAGACGGTGCTAACTCCGGGAATGCTTGCTATCTTTTCTTTATATGCATAGGGAAGTGGGAAGATGAATGATACTGCCTGCCGTACGATCAAACGATTGGGGGAAGATGCGGCCACTCCGGAATTCCATGCTGTGACTACAGTACGTAGCATGCCGAATGCAACTACTGCAACAGATATTCCAATGATTGTCAAAAGTACGCGAAGTGTATGCCTGAATGCATTCTTCACGATGAGTTTGGTCATACTCATGATTGTCCCTGCGGAATGAGATCACCCTTTTCCAAATGATGCACGATATGTGCACGATTCGCGGCACTTGGATCATGCGTCACCATCACGATTGTCTTCCCGAATTCTTTGTTCAAACGCTCCAGCAATGTAAGAATTTCTTCAGCTGATACACGATCCAAGTCACCAGTCGGTTCATCCGCAACGAAGATATCAGGATCGGATGCGATAGCTCGAGCAATGGCAACTCTCTGTTCTTGTCCACCGGACAATTGGCGGGGATAATGATCCATTCTTTCTGCCAAACCAACAACGCTCAATGCCAATTCCACTTGTCTTCTACGCTCAGATTTAGTGAGAGGCGTGAGCATCAATGGTAATTCGACATTCTCAAATGCAGTGAGAACAGGAATCAGATTATAAAACTGAAAGATGAATCCGATATGTCTGGAACGCCACTTTGCTAATTCAGTTTCAGAAAGTATTCCGATATTCGTTCCATCAATCATCACTTCTCCATTTGTCGGACGATCAATACCGGCAATGATATTCAGAAGTGTGGTTTTTCCTGAACCGGAAGGACCCATCAAAGCAACGAAATCACCTTGCTCTATATCGAGTGAAACATCATTCAACACTGTGATTTCTTGTTTATCACGCTTATATGTTTTTGTCAAATGGGATATTGAGATGATTGCTGACATGATTTATTCCTTCTCCAATGCAATGGATGTACCAGTCGATAATGCTTCCATTCCCGTGGTGATTAATGTCGCACCGGGGGCAAGTCCCGAAATCACTTCATAGTAATCACCAAAGGTTTTACCCGTTTTGATGATTTGCTCTTGTGCTTTT
>JALRFC010000194.1 GCA_023253875.1 Candidatus Kapaibacterium sp. | reverse complement strand
AGATTTATGTGGATAATGCTTTGTGATTTTATTGCTGAACTACACATAAAACTTTTTGTATTTTTAGGGGTATACAAGGAGTTATGATGATACGATTCTTACCGATTTCACTGCTATTCTTGATGTATGTTTCTGTGTTTGCACAACAAAGTGCAAATCAAACATGGTACTTTGGGAAATTCGGTGGCTTACGATTTACAAATGCAATTCCATCTCCAATTACAGGAAAATTAGATACCTGGGAAGGTTGTGCTGTCTATTCTGATCCAAATACAGGTAATGTATTACTGTATTCAGATGGAAGAAAACTCTTTCTTCCTGATGGTTCTATTGTACCAGGGGGCGATACTCTGAAAAGCGGTATTTCATCTACACAATGTTGCATTTTTATTCCTGATCCTGCGAATGCAAAACGCGTGTATTTATTTACAGCACCTGATTTGACAGGACAAGGTTCCACACACAGTAAATCGTATTATAGTCATATTAGTTTAGAAAATACCCCGACTATACTCTTGTCAAATGTTGAATTGCAAGACAATATGTCTGAAAAAATAGCTGGCACACAACATTGTGCAGATAATTCATACTGGGCATTGTTTCATCATAAGTCTCAGTCCAGAATTTATGCCTATAAGATCACTGCATCAGGTGTGTCATCACCAATCATTTCTAATTATAATAATCTCTTCAACTATTATACTGTAGGTGCACTCAAAGTATCTCCTGATGGTTCGAAATTGGTAGTTCTATCTGAAGCCGATGGTTCCAATTATTTGCAAGCAGTTGTATTGTTTGACTTCAACTTACAAACGGGTCAAGCAACAAATCCAAAATTCATTGCTAAAAACAAATGCTATGGAAATTATGGCGCAGCTTTTTCACCTGATAGTAAAAAATTATTTACAACAGGTACATTAGATAAACAACAAAGTTCGGAATCTGCATTGTTTCAGTTTGATGTTTCATTCAATGATGAAGCATCCATTGCCGGATCAATGTATACATTACCTCTTGGTACAAGAAAACTATTTGGAATGCAATTAGGTCCTGATGGAAAAATCTATGTTGTTGCCGATAGACCAAGTCAATTGGATGTCATCAATAAGCCAAACAAAATCGGAAGTGAAATCGGTTATTCTTTGAATGTTTTGAATCAAAGTGGAAGAACAGTCCTTGGTTTGCCAACACAAATCGAATATGGTTTGGGTATTAGTATAGATTCAGTATTGGCATGTCCGAGCTCAGGAATACGAATTGGTGCTCCACCTTTAACAGGGTATTCATATGCATGGTCGCCAGCAACAGGATTAAGCAATGCTGCTTCAGCAAATCCAATTGCCAAACCAACAACACCCACAACATATACTTTATTCATTACGAATCCATTTGGTTGTCAGACAAAACAGACATTTCATGTTGGACTTCTACCTCCTGTCAATTTACAATATGAAGTACCTAGCAGCATTTGTAAAGGTGGAAAGGTTCAATTGAAAGCATCAGGTGCTACAACATATAAATGGTTTCCTTCTTATGGTTTATCATCAACTACTATTGCTAATCCAATTGCAAGTCCTGATTCAACAACGCAATATTATCTCGTAGCATCCAATGGGGTTTGTTCTGATACTGTTCCAATCAGAGTAGATGTAGTTCCCTTTCCTATTGCTGATGCAGGAAAAGATAAAACAACGTGTCCGGGTGGTTCAGTTGAGATCGGACTTACTCCCAAAAGTGGTTATACATATCTATGGTCTCCTGAACAATATGTATCAAATAAGTTTTTGTCCAAGACAATTGCAAGTCCTCCGGGACCCAATTTCAGATATATACTGAAAGTTACCAATGAGTTCGGATGTGTAGCTTATGATACAGTGATTGTCAATACTGAAAATAATCTTACTGCTTTGACATCACCAGACACAACTATTTGCCGTGGTGACAAAGTGCAATTGCGCGCATCAGGAGGAAGTGTATTCAGATGGTTCATGGGACCAAATATTTCTGATACCAACTCATCTACTCCGCTTGTTCAACCTAATACTAATTCAACATATGGCGTTATTGTTTCAAGTGGACAATGTATTGATACGGCATTCATTAGAGTAAATGTCATTCAAGGATTTGTTGCAAATGCAGGAAATGACAAATCGACATGTCCGAGTGAACCATTACAATTAGGATCTACCCCTGAAAATGGAGCTCGATATTCTTGGTCCCCAAGTACATTCTTAGACAATAGTCAAAGTGCAATGCCCATATGTACTCCAACATCATCAATTGAATATATTCTAACTGTTTCTTCATCTGCTGGATGTGTTTCCTATGACACAGTTAAAGTGACCGTTGCAGATGAATTGAAGATATCATTGGTTGATGATACTGCAACATGTCCTGGAGAGCCCATCACATTAAAACCAAAAGGTGCACAATCATATCGCTGGTCACCCGGAAATGGTATCAATGATGTGAATTCTTCTGAACCAACATTTAGTCCAATGTCAACAACTACCTATTATGTAGAAGCAAAGAATGGTAATTGTATTGGTTATGATTCCGTTACTATTCGAGTTCTACCATTACCGACTATAGATGCCGGGGCAGACATTTCTCTATGTCCAGGAGATTCGGTTGTGTTACAACCATCCGGTGGATTGACCTATAGATGGACTGAAAAGAGTACCGGTTTTACCTCACAAGAAAAGAACATTACAGTAAGTCCGGTTAAAACAACTGTCTATTATGTTGAAGGGACAAATGGTGGCTGTTCCGTGATCGATAGTGTTCAAGTCTTTGTCAAATCAATTCCAAACATTACGGTATCAGGTGATACAACAATTTGCCTTGGAAATGAAGCTACGCTTATTGCACAAGGTGGAGATGCATATGAATGGTTCGATGATCCTAGTATAATAACCAAGAATGGAAATACTGTTACAGTAAAACCTATACAGAATACATATTATTCATATCGTGGTACCAAGGATGGATGTTCTTCAAAAGTTGACAGTATTTTGATTACAGTGAATGCTTCTCTGCCGATTCTTAACATAGCAGACACAATTACATGTAAAAATGATCCTATTACAGTCATAGTCTATCCATCAACCGGAATCTCGGTCAAAGGTGATTGTTCATTGCTATCTATTAATACCGATACATTACTCATCATGCCAAATACATCGGGATATATCTCCATATCCGGTCAAAGATCCGGATGTTCTTCACTCGATTCTTTCTATGTGAGAGTTGAAGACATTCCAATAGTCAAACTACCTAAAGACACAGTATTGTGCAGAGGGACATCTTTAGAAATACAGTCATTTGGTGCAAATACATATACATGGTCATCAAATGGAGTATTCACACAAGTTCAACAAGACAAAATTCGAATTGACTCCATTTCTTCGAATATGAATATTACCGTTATCGGAAATAATGGATTCTGTGAATCTTCCGATGAAATGAATATCACAGTATCTGATCCTTCCATTGCAACATATTCATTGCAATCAAATGGATCAATTATCCCCGGCGAAAGATTCTTTATGAAACTATCCGTACCATCTGCCTATGCAAATGCGCGCTTAGCTGTCATATATGACCCAGCCGGAAGTATGATTGAACAGCATGTAATATCCGGAATTAATAATGCCATTCATACTCAAACTTCACCGGGTGAATATGAACTTTCAATTATTAATGCCGGTCATTCAACAGGAGAAATATCACTCTCAATTATGCCCTTTCTCCCTCCTGATGATAGAACATTCAATACTTATTCATTACAGTGGATTGAAGGAGACATTGATTGTACGACAAGAAAATTGGAAGGATGCGATGTCCCCTATCAACAATCATGTGCTTGGACGATTAGGCCAGTTACCAAAAAAGGTTCTTATGCATTA
>JALRFC010000193.1 GCA_023253875.1 Candidatus Kapaibacterium sp. | reverse complement strand
TATTCTGGAAACAGATCACCATTTGCGGAAGTACCATGGGGAGTGATGCAGAGTTTGAAATGATGCTTCATTTTTGCAAACATCATGGAATTATTCCTATCATAGACAGCATCTATTCTTTGGATGATGCATGTTCAGCATTTGCTCACATGGATTCAGGACTGCAATTTGGAAAAATCGTTTTGCATCATGGGCAATCGGGTACTTGATGTCTGAAACTTTGCGCAATATTCCAATTGGCACAATAGCCATTCTCACATCAATTGAAGGTAATCCCGAATTCATTCGAAGATTGAATGAATTGGGCTTTTTACCCGGCACGAAATTCACTTTACTCAGAAGGGCACCATTCGGCGGACCCGTTGAAGTATCCTATGGGAATACAAGAATAGCATTCAGACCTGATGCCTCGGTCACCATTCATATCCATGTTCTTTCATGAAATCCAATTCTCCTATAGCATTTGTCGGCACGCCGAATTGCGGTAAAACAACAGTGTTCAATGTTCTTACCGGAATGAGAAAAAAGGTTGGCAATTTTCCGGGAATCACAATCGAGCCTTCGCTTGGTTCTGTTTCATCCGGAAAGGAGTCAATCGAAATTTTGGATTTGCCCGGCTTATACAGCATGCTTGCAACTTCATTCGATGAAGAATTGACAATACAGGTCTTGAAGAAAGAACATGTTTCCATTAAACAACCACATGGTATTGTCTTTGTGATGGATGCCACGAATATTGAGAAGAGTCTCTATCTGTACTCACAAGTGGCTGAACTTGGCATTCCCATGATCATTGCGCTTACCATGGTGGATGGAGTCAAGGCGAGATCAGGTGTCATTGATGATATTGCAATTGAACGATTGACTGGTCTTTCTGTCTTCCCGATTGTTGGTCATAAAGGCATTGGTCTAGAAGATTTGAAACAAGGTCTCTTCAATGAGCAATCATGGCATATCCCGATTTTACCGCCTTCATTTGATGAAATTCGTGATCGTGTCCATTGGGCAAAGAATACAGCTGATGCAGTGCTTTCCATCAAAGAACCCGATACATTAACGGGTAGATTGGACGCTATTCTTCTTCATCCAATTGGTGGAATTCTATCCTTTGCCATCATCATGGCAGTCTTTTTTCAATCAATATTTTCATGGGCAATCCCATTTATGGATATGATTGAAGCTGGATTTTCAGCACTTGAACAATTTGCTTTGCAGAATTTACCATCAGGATTATTCAGTGATTTGATTGCACGAGGACTCATTGCGGGTGTTGGCTCGGTGATTGTATTCCTACCACAAATCATTATTCTCAATGTATTTGTTGTCATACTTGAAGATTGCGGGTATTTGGCAAGAGCTGCCTTTCTGATTGATAGATTCATGGGACTATTCGGATTGCAAGGAAGATCATTCATTCCCCTTTTGGGTTCTTATGCTTGTGCAATACCCGGTATCATGTCGGCACGCATCATACCATCGCATCGTGATCGCATGACAACAATGCTCATCGCCCCACTCATGACATGCTCAGCAAGACTACCTGTCTATACACTTATCATCAGTGCATTCATACCGCCTATGATTGTAGGTACATTCTTTTCATTGCAAGCGATTGTCCTTGCCGGACTCTATATTCTCGGTGGTTTGACTGGATTATTTGTAGCATTTATTATGAAAAAATCCATGTTCAAAGGCGATGTCATACCATTCTTGATTGAATTTCCTCCCTATAGACTACCTTCATTGAAGAGTTTATTCGTGACCGTTTCAGATAAAGCTCTAGACTTTCTGAAGTCAGCCGGTACAGTCATTGTTGCCCTATCTCTTGTGCTTTGGTTTCTCTCTGCATTTCCGCGTTTGGAATTCACGGATTCCATTCCGGACATTCAGCAACAACAGATGCAATTGGAACAATCCTATGCAGGACAAATGGGCAAAGCAATTGCACCTATCTTTGAACCTATCGGTTTTGATTGGAAATTGACAATCGGTGTGCTTGGAAGTTTTGCCGCAAGAGAAGTATTTGTGAGTGTGATGGGACAATTATATGGTGCTGACACAAGCGACTCAGATGCCAGTTTGCGTGATACATTACAACAAACAATTCCTTTTGCATCCGCATTATCCGTTCTAGCATTTTATGTCTATGCATTGCAATGCATTTCTACAATGGGGATATTAAAAAGAGAAACCGGCTCATGGAAATGGCCGGCTTTTGCTTTTGTATATATGTTTATTCTCGCTTATGGATTTGCATATATCGTCCATGCAATTGCTCTTTGACAATCATGCAGGGACAACATTCACGCTAATTGCGTCTTTGTCTTTGATAATTGTCTCATATACTCCTCTTATCTCATCCATGTCAAGAGCTTTGTATGTATCCAGAATGGTGAATGCTCTTTTGGGATCATCCCAGAACATTGTTTGATTGCACACAAAATCTGCGAGACCTGCATTAGTTTGCATATGATAGGCTAATCCGGTTGCGGCTCCATTGATTGCTTTTGACAATTCATGTTCATTCAAAGGTTCACGAAACATACCCCAAATCTCTTTGTCCAATGCTTCATGCAATCGCTCAATACCAATTCCTTGATGAGCAGAAGTAACCGAGAATGTGAACAGAGATGCATGTTCACGCTGATCAGCATAACAAAATACACCTGAAGCCAGTTGTTGTTCTCTCACAAGCGCATTATACAATCTCGAACTTTTCCCATCAGCAAATGCAGATGCCAAAACATCGGCATGAATGGACTTGCCGGTTAAAAATCCATCAAAGTGATAACTAACAAAAATAGCGGGAAGTGGAACTGCATCTTTGATTGTAATCGACCCGGTTTTCTTCATTGATTCAGAGAATGGATTTCTTTTGATTGAATCATGATGTTTTTTCAATGGTCCAAAATATTTCTCCACCGATGATTGTGCTTTGCTGAATTCGATATGTCCAGCGATCACAAGCACAGCATTGTCAGTCCTATAATAACCATAGAAAAATGAGGCAACATCTTCCAATGTTGCGGATTCAATATGTGCTCTATCTCCCAGAACTTCCCATTGATAAGAGCATTCATCATTGAAAGCAAGCTTTCCTTGTTGTACTCTCCAAGTGCCATAGGGCTGATTTTCAACGGTCTGTTTTATTTCTTCACTCACAACTTTTTGTTGTGTTTCAAGTCCAATTTGTTGCACTCCGAATTGCATCATGCGATCAGATTCAAGCCATAAGACAATATCCAATTGATGCGCCGGT
Source organism: Candidatus Kapaibacterium sp. (assembly GCA_023253875.1). Classification (GTDB taxonomy): domain Bacteria; phylum Bacteroidota; class Ignavibacteria; order Kapaibacteriales; family UBA961; genus UBA961. The sequence goes on along the minus strand of JALRFC010000193.1, from coordinate 672 downwards.
ACGGTGGTATGATATATGGTTTGATCAAATGAGGTATATGCATTGAATGTCCCACCTGCTTTTGAACAATATGCATCGAATTCCCCTCTATTCACATGCTTGGATCCATCAAACATTAAATGTTCAAAGAAATGTGCAAATCCTTTATGTGAAAAACTATCATCCTTCGAACCCACTTTATAACCAAGCGTCACATTCACCAATGGTGCTTTCTCATTTTTGATCAGAATGACACGCAAACCATTGTCTAATCTATAATCAAGTAGTGGTGGGAATTCTGTCATAGTCATATCCATAAAAAAACCCGACATGAAATCATGCCGGGTCATAAAAGAAGATTTACCAAGTAAACAATGTCACTTATCATTGAAGCCTATACCATATCCAATCAAAGATGCGCACACAGCTAAATGAACAATCAATACTAATTTTTGCCACACCGGTCTTTCTTTCCAGGTAACTTTTTGGTCGAAAGGATCGAAGGCCAATGCAATACCTAGTGAGGCGCCGGATTGGATATAATCCTTAATTACTATTAATTGATATAAACCAAGTAACAGAAATCCTACATATAGATATTTTGAAAACTGGTTCATGTATTCAATACATTGATATTTGCACGCCCGATAGGACTCGAACCTATTACCCACAGCTTAGAAGGCTGTTGCTCTA
>JALRFC010000192.1 GCA_023253875.1 Candidatus Kapaibacterium sp. | reverse complement strand
TGGCGGAGTTTGGAAAACCACGAATGGTGGCTATCTCTGGGAGCCATTAATGGATTTTGAAAATTCGAGTTCGATGGGACAAGTCGTGATAGATCCAAATAATCCCAGCGTTATTTATGCCGCAACAGGCGAAGATCGCGGTGGAAGTTATGGTTATCCTGGCTCAGGCATTTATCGCTCAACAGATGAAGGTCAATCATGGAAAATGATTGGTCTCGCAACTGTAGGTTCATTCATGAGCTTCAAGGTTCATCCGCTGAATTCGAATATCCTCTTTGCCGGCGGGATGAATGCCAATGCAGGTTTTTATCGTTCTACCGATGCAGGTGCAACTTGGGAACGCACATATTCGAAGGGTGTTCGTGATATTAGCATCAATCCAAAGAATACAAATGAATTATTTATTGGTTCGCCGGGAAATGGTGTGTATAAATCCATTGACGGTGGAAAAACTTTCACATACAGTGAAATACCGGGTTATGGAGAAGGTGATGATCTAGATAAAGCAAAGTTTGGTCATATCACTGTTCAAATGGCCCCTTCAGATCCGAATATTGTCTATGCATTGTTTGAGGATGGAGAAACAAGAGTGGGTACCATTGTTCGATCTTCCGATGGTGGAATGACATGGAGTCCATGTTTCGATGATGATGGTACATTCTTCAATAGCCAAGGGAGTTATGATATCTATATCACAGTTCATCCATCGAATCCAAAAATAGTATTGGCAGGTGGTATTGATGTATATCGTACCACAAATGGTGGTGATTCTTGGGATAATATCACACGTGTTTATACAGGTGGTAATCAACATCCGGATCAGCATTGCGCGACATTTTCAACATCAACTAACAATATTGTCTATGCCGGAAATGATGGCGGAATGATGAAAAGCGAGGATGCGGGAGAGAATTGGGAAACCATCAATAATCAACTTGCAATCACGCAATATCATGCATTTGCAATAGATCAAAGTCAACCAGCTATGGCATATGGTGGAGCGCAAGATAATGGAACAACAGCAGTGAATTCTTCGGGATATGGCGATATCGTTGGTGGTGATGGTGGATTTACCATGGTCGATTTTGTGAACCCAAATACGGTATATGCTTCCACGCAAAATGGAAATATGTATCGGATATCAATGAATACAAGACAAGTAGGTAGAATTGGCACATCCATTCCTGAAAGTGATGCCTCTCTCTTTATTGCACCAATGAATATGGATCCTACTGATTCCAAGACAATTTATCACGGCAGACATACTGTCTATCAATCCACGAATCAAGGTCAAACTTGGCTTGCGATATCCCCAAGATTTTCGGAAAGGGTTTCCTATATCGGAATCTCACCGCTCAGACCTGAATTTATAGCCGCAGGAACTGAAAAAGGAAATATACATGTAACGACGGATATGGGTGAAACATGGACAAATGTCACCCAGAATGGTTTGCCAACTCGCTATATCACAGATATTGAATTCTCACGCGAGCAAGAAAACACGATGTATATCACACTTTCCGGGTATTATACTTCACATGTGTATAAAACCACTGATTTGGGTAAATCATGGTTTAGCATCAGTGATGCACTTCCGGATATTTCAGCAAATGCAATTGTGATTCATCCCGATAATGAGAACAATATATTCGTTGGAACAGATATCGGTGTTTTTGCTACCTATAATGGTGGAACTTCATGGGTTCCTTTTGGTACAAAATTCCCAAGTACAGCAATTTTGGACATGGGAATCTATGAAGGCAAAGGAGCTGCGAATGATCCGATGACATTGAGAGTGGCCACACATGGCCGTTCCATGTGGGAAGTACCACTCCCTGAAGACCCAATTGATGCTCCTGAAATCGTAAATCCTATTGGTGCTGAGAATTATCTCGGTGGAACAAATCAGAAAATTACATGGTATGGTTTTACGCCGCCAGTAAAAGTTGAATATAGTGTTGATAATGGAGATACGTGGAATATTCTGTCTGACAAAGCAAATGGTAATGAATTGCGCTGGAATATTCCTACACGTTTCAGTCAATATGCTCGAATTCGTATTTCATCCGTGGATAATCCAAATCAAACAAGAACTACTCGCACATTTACAATCAGTGAATTTAAGAAAGGTTCTATTTCTCAAGCATCCGCTGTTGCACATTTGCCATATGGTTTATGTTATGATGGAAAAGGTGGTCTCTGGACAACAAGTTTCAGTGATAATTTCTTGTATAAGCTCAATGCAAAAACACTTGTTATTGAAAAGAAAATCAAGATGAGCGAAGGTGATAGTTTATTCTCCGACATCACAATGGATAGAGCTGAAGGAGTATTCTATGTTCATCGTTTGAATTCAACTTCTAGCGGATCGGGAAGTCGCATCGTGAAAGTTGATACCACAGGAAAAGTATTGCGAACATTTGTTTCCCCAGCAAGAAGTTATGGTCTCGGATTGGAATATGTTGATGGCAAACTTCTCGCATCCGAGCGCGATGGAAAGCAATTGATTTATACGATTGACATTGCTTCCGGCAAAGCAATTGATTCTGCGAATAATCCGTATCGCTTGACCTATGGTCCACGATGCATGGCCTATGATGGTACAGATAATCTCTTTCAGATTTGTACATTCTTTCCTGGCGGAGGAGCACTTTCTGCAGTGCATGCAATTAAATTCTCCAAAAATAATTTGAGCAAGGAAATAGACAGAATTGATATTGAAGGACCAAGTGGTTTATTGAATCTGCGCGGAATTGAATATGATCCGGAAGACAAAAATCTTTGGGTCAGTGCTTATGATGGTGCCATTTATAAGGTTGCCGGATTTGAAACAAAAACGATTAGTTCTGTGGATGAAGGCATCATGGGACTCAATGCAATGATTAATGCGGATGTTTATCCTAATCCTGCAACCGAAACCGCATTCCTGACATTCACATTGCCTCTTGGATTGAGTGAAGCGAAGGTCGAACTCTATGATATTTATGGCAATAAGACTCTTGCGCTCTTCAATGGATATGTGGAACCAATGTCACTCAAAACACTTTCATTCTCCGTGAAAGATTTGACTTCCGGTATGTATTCACTCATCATTTCATCAAAAGATGGATTGATAAGAACTTCGAAGAGCATCAGCATACAGCGCTAAGTTCTTTACAAAAAGATAAGCCCTCAAGAGAACATTCTTTTGAGGGCTTTTTTTTGATCATAAGATCTACACATATCTCATATTCTGAATATCGTTTTTGCTATCTGATATGTCTGCACATGCGCATCTACGGTATGTTCTATCGGCTTGCTATAACCACCTCCGAGAGCAAGTGAAACCGGAATACCTTCTCTTTTGGCCCATTCAAATACCATGCGATCTCTATCTGCAAGACCATTCATGGAAAGTGATAGTCTCCCCAATGAATCAGTTTCGAGAGGATCCGATCCACCAAGATAAAATGCGATATCTGGTTTATGTTCGGTGAATTGAGGCAAATAGGATTTCAGAATCGAGCAATATTCATCATCACCCACGCCATCTTCCAATTCGATGTCAACAGTGGAGGGCACTTTTATGAATGGATAATTTTTTCGTCCATGCATACTAAAAATGTATATCTGCGGAAGATCTCCCAAGATTGCACTATTGCCATTGCCTTGATGTACATCCACATCTATGATGAGGATGCGATTGACTTTCCGAGTATTCAAGAGTCGAAGAGAAGCAACTGCTATATCATTAAACACGCAAAATCCTTCGCCTGCATCATAGAGTGCATGATGTGTGCCACCTGCAAGATTTCCTGAGATACCTTCCTCTAGAGCCATCTCTGATGCGGATACTGCGCCACCAACCGTTGCAAGTGATCGCTTCACAAGTCCGGGAGTAAGTGGAAAACCAATTCTGCGGACGATCTTGGGATCGAGAGACAAATCACATAC
>JALRFC010000191.1 GCA_023253875.1 Candidatus Kapaibacterium sp. | reverse complement strand
TGGAAATAGACAGTCCCTTCCCATGCCAAATGCCATCAATGCAGATGCAACGCTGAATGAATTGGCGGGTGAATTTGCTGGACTTGATCGCTTTGATGCTCGCAAAAAAGTGATGGAACGCTTGAAGGATCTAGATCTCATCGAGAAAGTGGAAGATTATACGCACAATGTCGGCTTTTCCGAAAGAGGCGGTGAGCCTGTTGAACCATATCTCAGCGATCAATGGTTCGTGAATATGAAGCCACTCGCCGAGCCCGCTCTGAAAGCCGTTCTTGAGGGAGATATCAAGTTTTATCCGAATCATTGGGTGAAAACCTATGAGCATTGGATGTCAGGCATTCGCGATTGGTGTATTTCCCGTCAATTATGGTGGGGACATCGCATTCCCGTGTATTATGCCGAAGATGGTACATTTACAGCGGCTGCATCCGAAGAACAAGCACGCCAAAAATTAGGTTTGCCAACAGGTGCAAAACTCGTGCAAGATCCCGATGTGATCGATACATGGTTTTCTTCTTGGCTTTGGCCAATGACAACCATGCAATGGCTTGCCGATGGAAAAACAGAAGATACTGATGACATGTCATTCTATCTTCCATCGAATTTACTCGTCACCGGACCCGATATCATCTTCTTCTGGGTTGCAAGAATGATCATGGCTTCGCTGAAATTCACCGGAAAGATTCCTTTCCGTGATGTGTATTTCACGAGCATTATTCGTGATGGCAAAGGCAGGAAGATGTCGAAATCGCTCGGCAATTCTCCCGACCCACTTAATGTGATTGACAAATATGGCGCGGATGCACTTCGCTTCACGATTGTGTATTTGGCTCCTCTCGGAACAGATGTCCGACTCGAAGTCAAAGAACAAGATGTGCCCCAAGTTGAACTTGGTAGAAATTTCGCGAATAAAATTTGGAATGCGGGACGCTTCCTGATGATGAAACGCGAGGAGAATCCATTCGCCGGTGAGAAATCAATTCTTTCCGAAGATGAATTGAGTGCCGCTGATAAGTGGATTCGTTCACGCTATCATTCCACAATCAAGAATGTAGGCGATCATTTGAATAATTATCGCATCACCGAATATGCTCGCACATTGCATGAATTCATTTGGAGAGATTTCTGCGATTGGTATGTCGAGATCCTCAAATCACAAATCAATGCAAGTGAAGATGCAGAAGCAAAAGCGCGCATGGTGCATTTTGCGATGAGTATCTTTGATGGAACAATGCGACTGCTTCATCCTGTAATGCCTTTCATTTCAGAGACATTGTGGCAGGAATTGGCAACTGAGAAATCCACGGACATGATTTGTAATGCGCTCAATCCGCAATTCAAACAAGAACATGTGAAGCAGGATGTGGAAGAATCATTTGAACTTCTCCAAATGCTTGTTGAAGAAGTACGTAAAATGCGTTCGCTTGCGAATATTCAAAATCATCAGAAATTACCCGTGATATTGCGCGTTCCGGATGCCAATCTTTCTGCATTTCTCTTGGCGCAGTCATCCACAATTTCCTCACTCGGAAGAGCGAGTGCAATCACGATTGCACCGAATGCAGACAAACCGGACAATGCTTTGTCATCCGTTATTCGAGGTATCGATATCTTCATCGAAACAGCAGGCGCGATTGATCAAGAAAAAGAAAAAGCGCGCTTGACCAAAGAAGCAGAGCGTCTTTCAGGTCTCATTCGTTCGATCGAAGGCAAGCTCAATAATCCCGGATTTGTATCCAAGGCACCAGAACAAGTCGTCAAAGCAGAGCAAGAAAAACTTGCATCCATCAAAGATTCTCATGCAAAAATTCTCGAAAATCTTTCATCACTCGGATAATTCACAGAGATACTTTCATAAAGCCCATTATGCAAAATCAACCACTAGACAAACGCAGTATCATTGGATTCGTACTCATTTCACTCATCCTTACCGGATGGCTTTTATGGATGAGTACCAATGAAAGAAAAGTAAATCCAACAGAAACCAAGACCGAAGTCAGCAAGAAAGCTCCCAATTCAGCTCAAGAAGCTAAGAAGAAGTTGGCAGCTACGCTTTCTTCCACCTCACATGGTGGACAAAAAGAAGACTTCATTCGCATTGAGACGGATCTCTTGAAGATCATGATCAGTACAAAAGGCGGCTCTATTGCTCGTTGGGAAATGAAGAACTATACTTCTTGGCATAATAAATCCAATCCCGGTTTTCCGGTACAATTGATCTATCGTGGACAACGCGAAGCAACGATTTCCTATGTGAATAATGATGGAAAGAAAGTTGACTCCAAGTCCATGCACTTTGCATTCACGAATGCAGAGCGTTCATATACTTTGAAAGGCAATGAGTCCATTACGATCACTGCAGTTCATGAACTTGCACCCGGCAGTGCGATTGTCAAGACATATACCATTAGTGGTAATTCCTATGCATGCACGGCTGAAGTTGAGCTTCGTAATATGGAGCAATTCATGCCGCAGCGCACTTATGACATCACATGGAAAGGTGGTTTGAAGTTCCAAGAACAGAATTCCGTGGATGAATCAAATACATCAATTGCACTCACAAGCGTGAATGGAACCATTGATGAATTTGATGCAACGGAATATGCACAACCAACTTCTGTTCAAAGTGCGGGAGAGATTGATTTCATCGCAACAAGAACCAAATATTTCGTTGCCGCGATCATTCCACAGAAGAAAGATCCGAATGCAATTGCATTTATGGAAGGTATCAAAGAAGGTGCGCCGAATGAAGGACATCTTGAGAAATATTCACTTGCCTATCGGAATCGCTATAAAGGCGGCGTACAAAAAGATGCATTCACGATATATGTCGGACCTCAAATCTATGATACCCTTCAGGCCTATGGTCTGGAAAAGACCATCAATTTCGGAACATTCTATGGCGTGAAATGGCTTGTGGCACCGATTGGTGAATATGTCATTTTACCGACACTTTCCTTCTTGCACACATTCATCGCCAATTATGGTATAGTGATCATTCTCTTCTCATTACTCATGAAGATTGTACTGCAACCATTCAGTGCTTCGCAGATGAAATCCATGCAGAAGATGAAGGCAGTGCAACCATTATTGCAGAAGGTACAAGAGAAGTACAAAGATGATCGCACGATGCTCTCTCAAGAGACGATGAAGATTTATTCTGAATATGGCATCAATCCTGCGGGTGGATGCTTACCGATGATTATGCAGATGCCGATTTTGATTTCCTTGTGGTCTGTTTTGAGCAGTTGGATGGATATTCGCCATCAGCATTTCTTTGGTTGGATTACTGATTTATCTGCTCCTGATGTGATATTGGATCTTGGCTTTAAATTGCCACTCTTCCAAGTTGACAAACTCAGTGGATTGGCATTGCTCATGGGTATTGCAATGTTCATACAGCAGAAGATGACTGTGACAGATCCGAATCAGAAGTCGATGGTCTATATCATGCCCATCATGTTCATCTTCATGTTCTCAGGATTTCCATCCGGTTTGAATGTCTATTATTTTGTCTTCACCGTTCTCGGCATTCTTCAGCAAGTTTGGATCACGAAATTCTCCAAGAAGAAAATCACTTTGGAAGATTTGAAGCGTGCTCCGAAGAAAGAAGGTTGGTTTGCTCAGCGCATGCGTATGGCGCAAGAACTTGCTCAGCAGCAACAGGCACAAGCAGCTGGTGGCAATAAGCGTACACCAATTGGCAATTCCTTACCCAAAAAGAAGAAGTGATGAGCATGTTTCCTACACTCAATGAACAGATGGACATTTTGAAATCCGGTGCGGCGGAAGTTCTGCCGGAGGATGAAATTGTCAAGAAGATTGAATATTCGCTCAAGCACAATAAACCAATGATCATCAAGTTGGGATGTGATCCATCACGTCCGGATTTGCATATCGGTCATGCCGTAGTCTTGCGCAAGATGAGACAATTTCAGGAT
>JALRFC010000190.1 GCA_023253875.1 Candidatus Kapaibacterium sp. | reverse complement strand
GTGATCTGATCATTTGTAATTTCCCCTCTTTCAATCATAGTGATGGCTTGAGCCAATGCTCTTGGGTTTTTAAGAGCAATTTCATTCCACAGTGTGTCACTTTCATATGTATGGGGTGTTGAGATATCGGATTTCTCCAATAAATCATTGATCATACCTTGCAGACCAAGTGAGCGACCATCATCAGGAGAATAGATGCGATCTATGCCATATTCATGTAATTCCTGAATCTCTGTAGGAAGTATTGTTCCGCCACCGCCTCCGAAAATTTTGATATGACCTGCATTTTTCTCACGAAGGAGATCATACATATACTTAAAATACTCTACATGTCCACCTTGATAACTCGTCATCGCAATGGCTTGAGCATCTTCTTGAATGGCACAGTCAACAACTTCCATGGCTCCTCGATTATGTCCCAAATGAATGACTTCGGCCCCGGAACCTTGAATGATTCTGCGCATGATATTGATTGCAGCATCATGGCCATCAAACAAAGAAGCAGCAGTAACAATGCGTAATGTATTGTTTGACTGATAAGGAGTATGAGGAAGTGACATATATATCTCTAAAAAGTTCGGACAAAATTACGAATTCCATGCAAGAATCAGGTGCGCATGCGGATGATATTCAAGACTGCAATGATGGAAAAGAGAATATTCGGAAACCAACCAACCAATATCGGATCAATATCCATCGAAAAACCGATATTCTGTCCAATTTTAGTAAAAGCCAGATAGAGAAATGATACAACCATTGCCGTTGCAATTTCCAATGCGAGTCCGCTTTTTTTCCTGATTGCAGAAAAGGGAATTGCAAAGAGAATGACAATGATATTGGCAAATGGGAAAGCATATTGTCCATGATACTCAATCAATTGCCTGCGAATATTTTTGCCTCCTCTTTCTAGGATAGCTATATATGCCTTTTGCTCATCGAAATTCAATTCTTCCGGCTTTTGTTGTAATCGTATGATATCATCATGTCTGGTCGCCAATGCGATTGGAAGTGTATCATGAGAGAGAAATTTCAATGTAAATGAGGAATCTTCTGCGAGTATTCGTTCATGGGCATTTTTCGCGATCCATTGATTGTCAATACTATCCCATGTAATAGTCTCGGCATCTATCCGCCTTTTGATACGTGGATGTGTTTCATTGCCAAAATCCTCAATGATTATTCCCGCACCAGTTTGTAATTGTCCATCATAATTGCTCATGATCACATTTTTTGTATTAGCATCTCTCAAGTAGATATTATATAATGTCGAAGTAATATCTTCCTTTTTCAATTGATTCCGTTCTATTGCCAATTTCTTAGCATTTGAAGCCGGAACAATCCAACCATTGAAATAGAGATGACCTCCTGTTATCAATACACTTACAATGAATAGGGGAAACATTAATCTGTATAAACTCATCCCACCGGACTTCATGGCTGTGATTTCATTGAGATTGGACATCTTTCCAATGGAAAATAATGCTGCCATGAGCATGGCAATCGGAGTAAGTAATTTGACGATTTCCGGGAGAAAATTCAGATAATAGATTGCGATTGTTTCAATTGAAATATTCTGATCTATGAATTTATCAAGGGTTTCCATCAGATTAACAATGAGGAAGATAATACAGAGCGCAAGCATGCTGAAGAAGAATGTTCCAAGGAATTGTCTGATGATATATCTATCGAGCAATGTCATCATATTACATGATCCTTTGGTGCATGATCAAGATATTCGCTTGTATTCAATAAGAAACCTTCTCGGCATGCCAACATGGTTGTAAGCATGACTAGCGTTGGATTGACATTCCTCCGTATATGTTCGATTGATTGTTCAATCATGTGAAGTATCGCATGATAATCTGCTGATGGAAAACCTTGTGCAAACTTTTGGATAGATTCAAGTTGATCTTTATTGATGATCCCTGAGAGATCATTGGGAACTTGTACGGCATAATGACAATCTCTAATCCAAAGAGCCAGCATTCTAAGGAGCATTTCAAGCATGGTTCGGTCTTTGTCAGAAGTAATCACATCCAATTGCTTGAGAAAATCAAGTCTGTACTGCTTCCTTTTCAATGCGCTACGTAGAAGATCCACGATGTCTGATCTCATTGATTGCATATCCTCATTCAAATAAGAAAGTGCTCTTCCATAGCTTCCTTGTGCGAATGCTTCAATGAGTTGGGCTTCAGACAAATCCATGTGATGTCTGGTTTGCAAAGCATGTATTAGGTCTTGTGTCGGAATAATATCACAATACACTTGCTGACATCTGGATATAACTGTTTGAGGCAGTGCATCTTTTTTTGAGGTCGTCAATATGAAGGTAATATTATCATGTGGTTCTTCGAGTGTTTTCAGAAATGCATTTGCAGATTCCATATTCATTTTTTCTGCTTGAGAAATGATGAATACTCTTCTGCCTTCCTGCATTGCGCTCATTCGAACATGTTTTTTAATTTCTTTTATAGATGCCAAGCGAATTGTTTGTGCATTGGGAAGCTGAATGACATGATAGGGATCGTCGGATTTTGATCGCATCTCAGCTGTATAGATGGCCAATATATCATCGGATAATTGTAAGAGGGGAGAGTCATCATGTTTTGCATTTGCCTTACCTGAAGGTAAGGCTGTGATGAACATGATATTGGGATGTTCCAACCGTGAAGCATCTTTACAATTCTTGCATTCATTGCATGCATCTATGATGTCACTGGTACTTTGTTGCGGATTCGAACAATTGAGGAGTTTTGCAAAGCCCAAGGCAAGGGCATCTTTTCCGATTCCTTCTTGTCCATAAAAACAATAGGCATGTGCAATCGCTTGCTCTTTGAAAGCACGTGATAATACTGTTTTGACTCTATTCTGTGCTATGACGGAAGAAAAGGACATGAATATCACTCATAAAGAAACATGCCCTATCCACGAAAAGAATAGGGCATGCAAAATTCAGCAATTCAGATGAAAACTCTGTCAAGAAGTTGTAGTTTCATCAGTATTTCCAGCAGTATCAAGAGGAGTATTTGTCTCTCTTTGACCTTCATCTACCTTCGATATATCCTGAGTTCTTGGTAAATCTTTGGCAAATTTCTCCAATTTAGATATGATGGTGAGCGGAGGTAATTCTTCTCCACGAATAATCATATCCAATTCTTCGCCATCAATGGTCTCACGTTCAAGAAGAACTTTTGATACTCTATGTAATAATTCGATATTCTCGCGAAGCAATTGTTCTGCTTTCTCACTTGAGCGCACAAGAATTGCTTTAACTTCCTCATCTACCAATTGAGCGGTTTGTTCACTGACATTGCTTTTTTGTGCAATTTCTCTTCCGAGGAACACTTCATCTTGTTTATTGGCAACCATTACCGGTCCAACTGCATCGCTCATACCCCATTCGCAGACCATTTTACGTGCTAAACCTGTTGCTCTTTCCAAGTCATTTCCGGCACCGGTAGTCAATTGATTGAATACGACTTTTTCAGCGGCTCTACCAGCAAGCAAGGTAATGATTCTGGTTTCCAAGTAGTCACGTGAATATGAATGCATTTCTTCTGAAGGAAGATAGGAAGTCACACCCAATGCTCTGCCTCTTGGGATGATGGTGACTTTATGGACTGGATCACTCAATTGTAATAGTTTTCCTGCGAGTGCATGACCGACTTCATGATATGCTGTCACTTCTTTTTCTTTATCTGAAATCACCATGCTTTTACGCTCAACTCCCATAATGATCTTGTCTTTTGCACTTTCGAAATCCTCCATGGTTACGGAAGACTTATTTTTTCTTGCTGCAAATAGCGCTGCTTCATTGACGAGATTCGCCAGATCAGCTCCTGACATTCCAGGTGTGCCTTTCGCTATGATTTCAGGATTCACATCATTGTGGGTTGGAACTTTCTTCATGTGAATTTTGAGTATTTCTTCTCTTCCTTTCACATCGGGTCTATCAACAACCACT
>JALRFC010000018.1:248-15359 GCA_023253875.1 Candidatus Kapaibacterium sp. | reverse complement strand
AAGGAGCATATTATTTGATGATTATGGAAAGAAATGATCAAACTTCTGTCATTCCATTCTTCATCATTCGATAACCCTATTATAAAGAAGAGATAAAAAAATCCCCGACAGTATATTGTCGGGGATTTTTTTATGGTTTATATACCATAAAATGAAATGGCGTTTGTATCCTCTGTCCTTGTAAATTATAACATGCCAAAGACAGCATATCAGCCCCTGCTTGATTTGTTGTGATGAATATTGGTTCACTTGGATTTACTGCATTTGCAATTGCGACATAACCGGCAGTTGAATATGTTTCATTATGCATGGTAATGAAATATTGCTTTGTACTGACATCCCAAAAACATGAAAAATTATCAGTGCCCGATAATGCTGCACCATTTGATTGAACGGATCCATATGCAACAGGAGCTATTCTCTTTTGTGATGAAGATGTTGGAGATTGATACTCTCTCATGACATCTCCACCTGTAACCGCAACATGTCCTTCAAAATATCCTGCATAACTCGTACGCTTGGCATTTACCGGAGCTTTTCCTCGAATGGCAATACCCGAGTCACCTGCAACAATTGCATCAATGCCATACTGCAGTCCAACCGTTGAACTTGTACGTGCTTGAATTGCAATGGCATTTTTACCTTCTACCACTGATTTCACACCAATACCTAGTAGCGAAGTATTGGAAGTATATGCAGAGATTGCAGGTCCGCTAATACTTGTACCATACACACCGGCTCCTTGTCCTGCATGCATTCCATAGACACCAAAACCTTTTGCATTTTTGGAATTATTTGTTCCTTTAATTCCTGCTGAAAAAATGCCGGGATTTGACTGTTCTATGTGACCAAGAATTCCACTGGCATTTGAATCAAGTGATGAACTTGTACCAAAAACACCGGATTGGCTTCCTGTTGTTGCTGTATGTACTCCGGAAACTCCAATTGACAGAGCCGAAGTACCTCGAATACCAATACCATCTTGAGAAATCCCTTCAATTCCAATTCCAGCACCTTTATGTCTTCCAATCACTGCAGTACCTTTATTTCCTGAAAGTGGAATCTCACCATAAATAGCAGAAGAGGCAATGCCCAATTGAGTGGCAGATAGTGTTGCATGTATAGCCGTTGCTGAATCTAACATCGAAGCTGATTCAGCAAATAATGCCGGTTGCGCACTTACATCACCTGTATGCTTTGCTATTATACCAATACTATCTGAACTCACTCCAACAATACCAATACCTGAATTAGAAGAACCGACAATAGCATTACCGGTGCCTGAATGTGTACCCAATACTCCAATTCCATTGGAGCCTACACTTTGTATATTTCCACGAATTGCAGACGATGATTTTCCAACAGAACTAGCTGTCAAATTTCCATAAACCCCTGAAATGGAATCTGCTGTTGACTGGTGATTAACGAGTACACCTGAAGTCTTCAGCGTACTTGTATTTGTCATTGTTACTTCAATTCCATGCTTTTTTGCATTTGATTCCACTCTCATTGCAGAACCAGTTCCATTGGCATTATTTAATGAGAAGAAACCTGCTGATCCATTACCCTTTGCAAAACCGGCAATGGCAGCGCCTGTTCCATTATTTTCTCCTATGAGTGCATGTTGGGTTCCTGGATTCGTTTCAATGACAAATCTTCCGGCCGGACCATTTCTGGTATTTCTGATATTGAATAATGTATCGGTAAATCCGGCTGATTGCTTATATGGAAGTGCCAAAGTGAGTGCCGGAGCATCAACCCAGACGAGTGTTTTCTTCACTGCATCATAGGAAAGATATTGTTTATCCGTTGGACTTTTCGGCACAAGAAATCTGTCATAATCCAATGTATTTGTCTCAATTTTCCCACCATCAATCGCACCTTGCGGGATCACGAGATATACCTCACTTCCTACGCGATTCGCACGAATAGAACCATCACCTACAATTGATGTAACAACCGGCTTCCAATCAACTTTCTTTCCATCTGAAATCAATGCTTCGCCATCATCTGAACCTGATGCATTGATATCATCTGCAAAAACAGATTCATTGGTCACACCTAATGCACGTATTGAATAGGGTGCAGTTGTAAAAGGAATCTTCTTTGATTCTACACCATCAATTGTGACACTCATGAAATATTGCTTTTCAAAATTCACATTGATGGGTTTTGTAGAGCCGATGATGATACTATAGTACCCTTTCACAACAAGTACATCTTGTACTTCTTGATAAACCCATTGATTAGACAATGTATCTTCATAGAAATTGAATGTCATTCGAACGGTAGAATTAACAGGTACACCTTGATTATCAAATAAGTGACCCTGATATGTAAGCTCCTTCGGTATTTGTCCTTTTACACTCAAACATGTAAGAGAAAGGAGGGCGCATGCTATCATGATTAGTTGTACATATCCACGCATAAGATGTCCTCAGATATAAAAAAACCCGAATCATAAGACTCGGGTTTAAAACTAAGCAATTGTATACATTATCTTCTATAGATAGCAAAAGAGAATGCTGCTGTTGAAGGTGTAAATGTTCCACCTGAGAATGTCCATGTGGAAACAGTCAAGTTTGTACCATTGCTACCAACAACTGCCAAAATTGGTGATCCACCACCTGCAGGAACTGAGCTATATGGAGAAACAACAACTGCATATTCATTCAAGTTGAAATTTTCACCAGCAATGCTGATTGTATATACACCTGCATTATAGCTTACTGCTGTAACATTTGGTGATGTACTACCAATATTGATTGTTGATTGTGAAGCAATATTACCATAAGCAACTGGCAAAGCACCTGCTGATTGAACACCACCATATACTCTTGACAATTTACCGTTTACTGTAAGATTACCGGAAATTGTTGTGCTTGTAGAAGCATTACCAATATTAGTTGCTTCAACACCTGTTGTATTAATATTGGTTGGACCATTTACAGAAACTGATGAACCTGCAACAGATACTGTATTTGTTGGATTACCAATTGCTGTTGGATTTCCTGTTCCTGTAGTATTGATGGTAGTACCACCTGTTACTGTCAGTGCAGTAGGACCATTTGAGTTAGCAACTGACATTCCACCAGTAGCAGCAATTGAACCTTTTGCATCAATCAAACCAAGTGATTCTACTTTACCGGTAAATCTCGCTGCAACTCCATTTGCACCTGCTTCAGCTGAAAGTGAAGTTCCTGTACCAGTACCTGTAACTCTCAAAGTATGACCGCTACCTGTATTGTTCATCCAAAATACTGATTCGCTATTACCTGCATTATCAACTGTTCTTGAAGCAATAAATGGTGTGCTAACTTTATTTGCTGTAATTGCATTATCTGCAATCTTATTGACTGCGATACTATTGTCTGCAAGTTTAGCAGATGTAACAGCACCATTTGCCAATTTGTCTGTGATAACAGCAAGATCAGAAATACGGTCAGTTTTCACTGCACCAACTGCGATCTTTGGATGTGGGTATTCACCTGTGAGGTCGCCAGAAGCCATACCATAAAGAACCAATGCACTTGGATCAATTTTTTCTCTTGTGATTGCACGATCTGCAATAGCATCTGTAGTAACAGCACCAACACCCAATGTTGGGTTTGGATAAGTACCAGCAAGAACACCACCTGCAGGACCACTTGGAACTGCTGCGTCAGCAACAACTGCATGAGCAGCTTTTGCTGCAAATGATGCAGTATCAGCTTTTTCAGTCATGATTGCTTTGAATGCATATGGTGAAGTTGTCAATTGCATTCTTGGTGCTTCTTTGCCACCATCCGGTGTAACTGACATCCAGTATGGTTTGTCAAATGCCAAGTTCAAAGCATTTTTCTCACCAATCAATGCTAAATAATTACCTTTTGTCACAGGTACTGCGAAGTATTCTTCAAACAACATGTTTCCGCCTGATTGTGCATCATAGATACGGAAAGTCATATTGTACATACCATCGGCCAAAGGCTGATTGTTTGCATCAAGCAATACACCTTGCATAGACAAGATTTTTGGGATTTGAGCTGATGCTGAGCTAGGAAGCATAAGCACTGCTGCAAGTGTCAGAACTAAGAATAAGTTCTTCATGAAAAACCTCAATAAACTACTATTGAAAAAGAATAATTAATGTACATACTAAAAAAGGACATTGGCATTTACTATACTATTAAGTAAAAATAATGCCAAATGTGCTGTAAAAATAAGAAAAATCAAAGATATAGAAGCAAAGAAAATTTGAAAAAAGATGAATTCTATGATCTTTAACAACTATGTAACTGAGCTTACCGTTCTTTTTTTCTAGCTTCTTTAAGCAATTCTCTATTTTTCAATCTCTGTTCTCTTCGTATACCGGCCTCTTCAAATCTCCTCGAATCATCCGTACAATCGGGAATAATTGGCGGAACTTGCAATGGTTTGCCATATTGATCGATTGCAACAAATGTCAAATATGCACTTGAAGTATGCACTTGAACCCCATGTAATGGGTCTTCCCTGAATACTTTCACTCCTATTTCCATGGACGTCGAAAAAGCTCGATTGACACTCGCAAGGACTCTAACTACATGACCAAGCTTGATTGGTTCAAAAAAATTGATGACATCCACGGATGCAGTGACACACACTTTCCCTGAATGTCTCATTGCCGCTAGAGCAGCAGCAATGTCTATCCAATGCATCAAGCGACCACCAAGCAGATTACCCAATTGATTTGTATCATTCGGCAGAACGAGATTCGTCATTTCCACAATTGATTCGGAAGGGGCTTTTCCTTTCACTTCGCCATGTTTTTGCATGATATATCCAAGACTAAGGAATAGATTGTTCAGCGACTTCTACTGCCGACCGTAATTTGCCATTGGTAAATCGTTTTCTATAGAGTTCAATCATTGACTTTGCATCATCATATCTTCTGAGTGCAATGAGTGATTCAATCTTGCCGGCAAAAGCGGTTTCATAGTGTTCTGTATCAGGATAATCATCGATGATGACATCATAATAAATCAGTGCTGATCTATTTGAGTATAAATTTCTATATAATTCAGCAGTAATCAATTCTCGCTCGGCTAATCTATTCCGTAATTCATTGATGCGTTTGCCGGCTTCATCATACAATGAGTCTGAAGGATAAATAGCTTGGAATTCGGAAAAACTTGCAATGGCTTTTTTGGTATAATCTTGATCTCTATCTGCCGGTGGAGCAAGCTCATAATAGCACATGCCTGTTTTGAATAATGCAGATTTATTCAATGAACTGGTAGGATAACTTCTTCTAACCATGCCAAAATTGAATGCCGCCATGACATATTCTTTTCGAGCATAGCTAATCTCACCTAGATAATATTGGGCATCATCGGCATATTGCGTGGTAGGAAATTGCAATCGAATAACATCAAAGAGTCTCTGCGCTTCAAAATAGTCTTCGCTCTTCAATGCTTCGATACCTGCTGTATATGCAGTTTCACCATCTTTGATTTCTCCGGTTTGTTTAACTCCGGAACAAGAAGCAAAAACACTTAGAATACATATCAAAGCCAATGGATATACTTTCATTGGCAATGCGCTCCAAATATGATATTGAACAGTGCATTTCATGGGACAAAATTAGACTTTTTCTCACTAATGGCGTATTTTACACGAAAATTCACATTCAGATATGTATGATTATCACTGACAGTGCAATCATTCTGCATGGAAGAAAATTTAGCGATACCAGCAAAATTCTTCATGCTTATACAAAAGAGCATGGAAAGATCTCATTGATAGCAAAAGGGGTGCGAAGTGCGAAAAATACCATGGGCAGTGCCATTGAAGCATTGCGTTGCAGTTCAATCACTTGGTATAAATATCCAAATAAAGACTTACATCTGCTGAAATCCGCCGAGACAGCAATACCACTCAATCATATCGCATCTACCTATGATACTCTCATGTCTGCTATGGGTATTGTGGAAATATTGTCTGTCACACAAGAAGTTGAAGAAGCAAATCCACAGATCTATGATATTGCAATAGGTGCTCTGATGGCATTGAACAATAAACAATGTCCAGATTCACCATATATCATCACCATACTCTTTCTTATGAAATTGGCACATATCATGGGTTTCGGCATGCATTTGCAATCTTGTCCAATTACCGGTGAGATCATAGACCTGAATCAAGAACAGATTCTCTTTTCATTTCAGCATGGTGGATGCGTGAGCGAAGGAATTCAATTATCTGATCGAGATTGCATCTTGTTGAATTCATCGGCAGTCTTTATCTTGCAACAGATGGATATTTCTTCTTTTGAGAATATTTCCATTGAATGTGCATTACAGGATCAAATAGTATTGATTGATCTATTTCAGCGGTATTTTTCGTCACATAGCCATAAAATCTATCGCTGGAACACATATCCACCGGGGATTTCCACCCAATGATGCATTATGATTACTGATATAATTCTGACTTTATTCCTCGTTTTTCTGAATGGCTTCTTTGTTGCAGCAGAGTTTGCTATAGTCAAAGTGCGACTTTCTCAAATTGAGATTCGCGTTCGTACGGGTAGTTTTCTTGCAAAAATCGCAAAGAATATTGTTGAACATCTTGATGCCTATTTATCTGCCACTCAATTGGGAATAACATTGGCAAGCCTTGCTCTTGGTTGGATTGGGGAGAGCGTTGTTGCGAAAATTGTGATTTCAGCAATGTCTGCTTTGGGATATAATCCAGATCCTGAATTGGCGCATAGCATTGCACTTCCCATAGCATTCATCATTATTACATTTCTACACATTGTACTTGGCGAGCTTGCTCCAAAATCACTTGCCATTCAACGATCAGAAGCAGTCGCATTGGGTGTTTCGATTCCACTCAAAGCATTTTATCTTTTGTTCCGACCATTCATTTGGGCACTCAATAGCGTTGCAAATCTCTTACTCGCTTTGATTGGTATTCAATCTGCAAAAGAACAGGACTTACATAGTGCAGAAGAATTGCGCTACTTATTTGAGGAGAGCTCAAAAAGCGGCATGATCGAGATGAATGAACAAGAAATGATTGAGAATGTTTTCGTGTTTCAAGAGACCACGGCATCTGAAATCATGATTCCAAGAGGGAAAATCATTGGACTCGAAATAAGTATGACAAGAGATTCCATTGTGGAAACAGTTATCGAACAGGGATATTCAAGAATGCCTGTCTATCAAGATACCTTGGATAATATCATTGGCATCGTCTATGCAAAAGATATTCTCACAATGATGTCTTTCAGCGATTTGATTATACTTCAAGATATTGTCCGACCTATTACATTCATCCAAGAAACGGATAAAATTCATTCTCTGCTCACCATCATGCAAAAGCAGAAATTTCACATGGCTGTCGTACTTGATGAATTCGGAGGGACTTCCGGTTTAGTGACCTTGGAAGATATCATGGAAGAATTGGTGGGTGATATTCAGGATGAGTATGATGAAGAGAAACCTATTGTGGAATCGAGAAATCCGGAGGAGTGGACAATTTCCGCAGATGCATCCATTGCCGATGTCAATGAGTTCTTACCATATCCATTTCCTGAATCCGATGAATATCAAACTCTTGGAGGCATGATCAATCATATTTCAGGGAGAATTCCGGGACGATATTCCCGCGTGAATTTACCACCCGTATATATTTGCATGATTGATCAATCGAATAGTCGAAAAGTAGAATCAGTGACCTTGAAGATTGACAAAGACAAACTGTATTCCACTAAAGCATAATTATATCCTTTCACAAAAAAACATGTGATGCTCATTCTCTATTCTTGTTAGAATAATTACTCCATGCACTTCGGCATCCTCTCTAAATTTCAATTGTTTTCTCAGTGAATCTGGTTCAATCGGAAATCCTCTTTTTTTGATTTCAGTGAGTCTGCTCCATCCTAATTCATAGATGCATTCCTGTAATCTTCTCCGTGAGTATTTCTCATGTTGAAGAATTCTGAAATGCGTGAACCAATCTACATCGTGCAAAACAGTACTAATTCCATATGCAATTGACCTATCAATCACCGCGATGTCATTTTCTACATACATTGATGTAAGGTCTCCACGAATGAGTGCCGGATGTGGTTCCAGGAGGAAATCAAGGGTTTGAGATTCGCATGAGATAAGTCGAGGCACACTTCCCTTTGCTATCGGTGTGAATGTTTTTTGTTTGTCAATCAGCGTGACTGTGCCATCTATAACTTCTGTATTAAACCACAGTATTTGCTCTCTACATTCCCTGCCCCAGCCCAGAAATTCTCTGGTGAATTCACCTTCAATTCGTTCTCCCGGAGCGATTTTGATGCCTCCTCTTTTGGCTCTTCCTGCCATTTCGATTAATTGAGAAAGATTCGGAGAATATATCCCGATTAGCGATGACCGTTCTTTTCCCGATGTCCGTCTTGATGGATCTGCGAACAATATTTCTCTCGGAGAAATCTGTGCTTTTCCTCCATCAGTGCAGAGCGGATTGATTGTCATTCCATGCAATCTTGCATTCAATTTGGTCATTGATGCAATAAATTCATCCACTTCATATGTGATCACTTCATGTGCCCCTTGCTTCAAAGCAGAACATGCATGCATTCCGGCTCCCGTACATATTTCGATATAGGTGTGTCCCTGAACATTAAGTGTGTTGATGACATGATCTGCAAAAGCTGGTTCGCTACTTTGCATCAATGTTTGTTCAGTGAAATACCAAGGCATGATTGATGCATATTCAGCAATAGACTTCGCCCGATGCGTAGCGAGAGCAATATCCAGCAATTGTGATACTTGCTCTTGATCATACAAAGGTAAGATAGATCGCAACTGCTGAATCAGCTTTGGAGTGATTGTATAGTTTGTGCCTTCAAGAACCTGCTGAATGGTTTGAATCAGTGCAGGAAGATCATCGGTAAGGAGAGAATCACTCGACATGCAGCAATTTAGAATGAGAGTTCCAATACAACAGGACAATGATCAGAGCCATGTTGATCGGGTTGATGATATGCATTGACAATATTGGGAACCAAGTCTTGTGTAACCCAATGATAGTCAATACGCCATCCAATATTTCTTTCGCGTGATCTCGTTTTTACATCCCACCATGTATACTGTTCCGGTTCTTGATTGAATAGTCGAAATGTATCCACATATCCAAGCTCTTGTATATGATCAAGTTTCACTCTTTCTACATCCATGAAGCCTGAAGTCTTTTTATTTTCATTGGGTCTTGCCAAATCGATCGAATGATGGGCTGTATTATAATCTCCACAAATGATCAACTTCATACCTTTGGCACGAAGTCCTTCGCAATATTCAAAGAATGCATCATAAAAATCTAATTTATACAGCAGTCTTTCATCTCTTGCGCCTCCATTTGGGAAATATACATTAAGCAAGGAGAAATGCTCGAAATCAGTTTGCATCACTCTGCCTTCCTGATCGAATCGCTCGATACCGATATCTCTATTCACATGAATGGGCTCAAGTTGTGTGAATGTGGCAACTCCGCTATATCCACCTCGGACAGAACAAGAATGATAATAATCTCTATAGCCCGGAGGAGGCCAAATATCAGTTGGCACTTGTTCTCTTTCCGCCTTTGTTTCTTGTACACAAAAAATAGTCGGCTGTTCACCGATCACATAATCTGCCAACCCTTTTTTGATGGAAGCACGAATCCCATTCACATTCCAGCTGATGATCTTGATCATTCGGTCACCTGCACCGGAATTGCAATGCGTAGTTCTTTCAAAAAAGATTCCATCATTTTCGCTTGTTTTTGTTGTACTGCCATTTGTTCGATTTTCTTGAAATCTGAATTCAAAGATGGAGCATGCTCGGCAATATTTTTCTTTTTCAGAATGATATGCAATGAAGGTTTTGTGGGATCAGCCATATAAGGAAGTGGTTTTGAAACGCCACCTTCAGACAGATTTTCAACTATTGATTTCAAATCTGCCGGGAGTCTGTTGAGTTCAATCACACCCATAGAACCACCGAATCCTTGGGTTTCTTTTTCATCGGAATATTGCTTTGCCATTTCTTCGAAAGACTCACCTTTTTCGATTCTCTCTTTCAAATCATTGAGGATTTTTTCTACTCTACTTTTATCAT
The DNA here is from genome assembly GCA_023253875.1 of Candidatus Kapaibacterium sp. GTDB lineage: Bacteria > Bacteroidota > Ignavibacteria > Kapaibacteriales > UBA961 > UBA961. The sequence goes on along the minus strand of JALRFC010000018.1, from coordinate 5,241 downwards.
CGGCAGAACCACCGAGTTTTAAGAGAATATGTCGAGTATGCGATGCATCTTTTCTTTTTTCAATTGTTTGAATGATATGAAATCCAAAGGGACTTTCAATCGGCTGAGAAGTTTCACCTGGCTGTAAATCATAAGCAGCTCTTTCATATTCAGCCACGAATTTACCTTTGTCAACCCAACCCAAATCACCTCCCGTACTAGCGGATCCCGGATCACCACTATGTCTCTTAGCAAGTTCAGCAAAATCAATTCCTTTGACGATGGAATCTCTTATCTTAAGTGCCAATCGTTTCACTTCTTCTTTTGCATCCGCACTGGGTTTGATATGTTTTACGATATGTGCCAATTCGACTGAAGCAGGAATCACCCGAATTGAATCTCTATATTGAGTATAGAAATCCTCTACTTCTCTATTCGTGCATTTCACTCCCATGAATCTCTGTTGTTGAAGTCGTTCAACCAAGAGTTGTTTGCGCACTTCCTCACGATAATTTTTTCGGATGCGAGAGATAGACATACCATATAAATCTTCCACTCTTTTTTCGGATCCATAGGTTTGAATCAAGTTCTGCATCATGAAATCAAGACTTTGATTGATTTCTTCATCCAAGATGGCAATACTGTCTTCCACTGCTTTCGTGACCATCAATCGTTCATTGATGAGTGATTCAAGGACTTGTTTTCGTAATTCAGGGTCAGCTGGATTCACTTTGGGATTTTGTTGTAAAAACATCGCCATCCTGCCCTCAATATCGGATTGCAATACAATTTCCCTGCCAATAGTGGCTATGATTTTATCAAGCACTTGTGACTTTTGTGCAAAGAGTGAGCTTGCTGAAAGTATGAGAACAAGTGATAATATTATGCTGTTCAACATGCAGATATTCCAAGAAAAGAAGCCCGACAATTGTCGGGCTTGGTAGAGATTTACTTTTTCAACATTGACTCAAGCACTTTAGTTTGGATTGTCACAGGATATTGCGCCTTGATTTTCGCAATCCATTCTTCGGTAAGTTTTTTCTGCACCATATCTTGAAAAGCCGGAGCAAAATCTGGAATTGCTTCCTCAAATTTCTTTTCTCGTGGTTGGAGAATTTCATGCACTTTGAGAAGTACATATCCGCGCTCAAATTGCTCAGGACCGATTATTCCACCGGCAGATGTTTTTTGTTTTTCAATCAATCCCGCCAACTTACTTTCTTTGACGGACTGCGGAGTATAATGTCCTTTTTTCTCTTTGAATCCGGGTCTTTCAGTGTATTGTGATGCAAGAGTCTCAAATGATTCACCGGCATTCAATCGTTCACGTAATACTTTTGCAATGGAATCAGATGTTGTATAGATTTCACTAAAATCATATTTGACTTCTGTTCTATACTTTGTCTTTGTTGTATCCCAATATGTTCTGGCAGTAGTGGAGTCGAATTTCAATTTGCTCCATACTTCTTGTTCTTCAACTTTGAAGAGCAAAATACCATCTCTAAATTCACGCATCAATGAGCCAAATTCAGGAAATTCTTTTTCCAAAGGTGCGGTCGCAATTTTCAATCCCTTTGGATCTGTCATTTTATCCAATGCTCTGGTGATACCAAGAGTATTTGCAGTAATTGTTCTATACTCTTGTTTCTTGACACTATCGAGGAAATTACCAATTGTTATCGTACCTATTTCTTTGGTAGAATACAATGGTAATGCTTTTACCTCGGGAGTTACTCTCTTGAATGTATTTGTATCAGCCATGATTTTCATGGTATCGGTCAGCAAAGTCAATTGCTTGAGATTTGTATTGTCAATTCCCCATCCGAATGACATTTTCAATGAATCAAGAAAACGACGTTTATCTTCCTCAAAGTAAATTCTTTTATATTCTTTTTTGAGTGCATCACGATCTTCTTCCAAATCAATTTCTTTGGTGGAATCTCTTCTAATAATGTGGACGCCATAATCTGTCCATACCTTTCCGGAGAGTTCCCCATCTTTCAATGCATATAATGCAGACTCAAATGATGGGTGCAAAACATCGCCGGAGCCTCCTTCCATTCCTTTGGAACGAGTATACCAGCCACCGAGTGAACCTGACTTTTCTTTGCTGGATGCATCATCTGAATTATCTTTTGCCAGTACTGTGAATGATGATCCTGATTTGAGAAGTGCAAGTAAGCTATCTGCTTTTGCTGATGCCTTGAGTGAATCTTCTGATGATGACATGAAGCATAAGATATGGCTTGCCTTCACTTTAATGCGAGCTTCATTTTTGATTGTCTTCACGATAAAATATCCACCGCGACCAATGATGATCGTTGGGTGAACTTGTCCGGCGGGAGTTGCATATGCAGCATCTTCAACTGCACGCAAGATTCTTCCACTTGTGATATATGGAAGTAGACCACCCTTATTTCCCGTCTCACGATCTTCTGAAGAATCTCGAGCGATGCGGTCAAAATCCGCACCTGCTTTTACTATTGATAATAATCGTTGAGCTTTTTGCCATGCTTTGACTGTATCTACCGGTCTTTCCACAAAGATGATTGCAACTTGCAATTCTCTCTTTCTTCTTTGGAGCATCTGATTGATGGTTGGCTCAACAATTCGCTTTTCATAGAGATAATTGTCAGCTAATAGTTTTCTGTTTTGCTCTATATCGGCTTTTACAGCAGAATCCTGATCCAGTTTACGACCGAATGCATCCAATACCTTTAAGCGATAATTGGTATACAGGCGCACAAAATCAAGAACACTGTCCTTTTTCACCTCAGTCAAATTGATATTCTTGCGATTCATATTTCGCTTATATGCTTGCTCAAGATCTGAGAAGGTAACCGTCTCAGGCCCGATTTGCATCACCACAGGATTTTTCCGAGCGGGTTCTTTTATGCCTTTTTTAGAGTCTTTGGATTTTTGGGCTTGCGTGTAGTTAGTGATGAATAGTAGTCCGAAACTTGTCATCATCAACAATGAGAGCATTCTTCTCATGGTTTGCATCTACTCCGATTTTGAAACGAAAACTGATTTTTTCAGCCGATGGTAAACGAACATGAATTGGCAAGATTGCATGTCTGAGCATAAACTCTTTACAATTCAAGGAGTTGTTTTGAAGCCAAAGTTAACACTTCGGCGCCTTTTCCTGCAATATGCAAGTCATCTTCTATACGAATTCCAAATTCTCCTGGAAGATAAATACCGGGTTCAATGGTTATTATAGAGCCATTTGGCACTTTTTCTCCACCTGCTTCACGCGATACTCTTGGTGATTCATGTACTTCGATTCCGAGCCCATGTCCGAGTGAGTGGCGGAAATACTCACCAAATCCAGCTTTTTCAATGATTGTTCTTGCGATTCCATCGAGTTTTTTGCAATCAATCCCTGCTTTGGCGGCAGCATTCGCAGTTTCCAATGCTTCAAGCACTGTGGAATAGACCAATTTTTGTCTCGAACTTGCTTTCCCAACAAATACAGATCTTGTCATATCAGAGGCGAAGCCATTCACAAAAAACCCAAAATCCATTGTGATTGCATCGCCTTTTTTGATTTTCTTATTGGTGGCTCTGCCATGCGGCATGGCACTACGCTCACCGGAAACCACTATGATGTCGAATGATTCTTTTTCAGCACCGGCTTTTCTTCCCAAATATGAAATCTCCGCAGCAAGATCAGCTTCGGTGACCCCTGGCTTGATCATCTTGATAATTGCATTAAAGACCTTTGTTGCAATCTTCGCGGCAGATCTCACATGTTCCACTTCATGTGGCATTTTGGTCATGATCGCTTTCTGAATGATATCGCCATAGGATATAGTTTTCACTTTTGGGAATGCATCTGTCAATGCCTTGTGCATTGCATGAGACATAGCTCCCGGAGAAATCCCAAGTTGCTTCACTTTGGAACATATCTTCTTGCTTGAAATCTCTGCGATTGAATTGCGCGAAATATGCGTGATGAGTCCTTTAAGCGGATAGACCTCTTGCTTTATTTGCATGTCATAGAGATCATTTGTGATGAAGTGAATTGCATCTTGTTTGATGATGACAATCGCACTTGATCCGGAAAATCCGGTGAGATAGCGAATGGAAGGCAAATGATTGATGAATAGTGCATCCAACTTCGATGCAAGCATTTCTTTGCGTATCGAACGTATGCGCTTTTCTGCTGATTGGGTCAATTCATTCATATGTTCATATTGAGTATGTGTTGAAATTGCTCAGATGGTAACCACTGTCCCACGTTCAGGGATGGTAATGGAAGCAAAGCCGGCATTCTTCAGAGATTCCGCGAGCGCTACTTGTCCTTGAGGCTCACCATGCACCAAAAATACCTCTTTTACAGTAGATATTGTTCTGTCTGAAAGATATTGCACCATGCCTGCATGATCGGCATGTCCGCTTAAGCCGGGCAATTCATAGACATGAGCTTTTACGGTAACATAATTACCAAAAATGCGAACTTCTTTGTCTCCATCCAGAATTTTTCTACCCAAGGTATATGGTGCATTATATCCAAGAAATAGTATCGTCGTCGATTCTTTTTCAATGTGATGCGCGACCATTTCGTAAATGCAGTTCAACTCGTAATTGTACGAAATGAAATGTGCTTTGCTGTCAGGTATACCAAGGCGGAAACTAACGCGAGAACCGCGAATCATGGTTGGTCCGTGGTATTTGCAAATGATAAGGATGGATTGATAGATAGGTTTCTTCATTGTCTTGTCCTTGGTTTGATTGTTTTGAATTTTGCGGGGTTCCCCGCGTTGGATAATCAACACACTACAAAAGCATACAATAAGCGCAAGAAAAAAATGAAAAAAAGTTTTTCGGGTCCTTAGTGCAAGTAAGTTGCATTAGAAATCATTTCGCCCTCGGATGGCAAAAATGGAATTCATGCATGAACTAAGCAACTGCGCAAAGCGAGCAAATCCACCAGATACGCAAATGCATGAATTGATCCACACAAGGCTACAGATTTTCGCAACTCAATCGCATAGCTCTGCCACAGATT
>JALRFC010000018.1:0-238 GCA_023253875.1 Candidatus Kapaibacterium sp. | reverse complement strand
TGTCGCGATTAGCAAAAGACTAGGAATCGCTTGTCTCCCAAAGAGGACCGGAATCCGGCGCCATATCGAGACGCGACCAAGCGCGATCTACTGACGCGGGTCAATAGGGGGGGCGGGGGCGCGTGCGTGTCCGCGCTAATTTCTGTATTATCATCACCCCCCGCACAACTTTTTTCGCAATAAGCGCCTTACCGCACTCACGCCTTACCGCACGCCCTGCCTTACCGCACCCCTCGCC
>JALRFC010000189.1 GCA_023253875.1 Candidatus Kapaibacterium sp. | reverse complement strand
AAACGCGATGGGGATTCCGGTGGCTACAAAAAACGTGATGGCGATTCCGGTGGCTACAAAAAACGTGATGGCGATTCCGGTGGCTACAGAAAACGCGATGGAGATTCCGGTGGATTCAAAAAACGCGATGGAGAATCTTATTCAGAGAGAAGTGGAAGTCGTGAGAGGAAGTTTGGCGGGAAACCTTCTTATGATTCCAAAGGCAAAAAGAAGTATACAGGCAAATCTGATTCTTCCTCAGGCATGAGACCACCTAGGAAAAGATACTAGAAATAGAACATGCTCGAAAAGATCTGTGAGAATGCAAATCACCACTTTTCGAGCATGTTTTTTATAACTTATTTACTTTCTTCGTTTTTTTATTGCCTCTTTCACATCATCTAGAAGTGAGTATTCAATGAGTATATATTTTGCATATTGAGCATCGGAGAGGACTGGTTTCATTGCCTTCATTCTGTCAATGATTGTTTTTTTCATTGCTAAGTCTTTTTCGAATATTGTCTGGATTGCTTTATCGGCATCACCTTTTCCGGATTCAATTGACAATTCCAATAATTCAACAGAATGATCGATATCGGACTTTGCTTTTTTGATCAATTCCTCATGTTCTGCATATCTCGAAAAAAATGTAATGGATTGTTCTTCATTCATCTTGAGCTTTTCCATCAGCATAATTTTCTTATATGCTTTTAAGCGCTCGCGCATCTTTTCTGCATTCTGACCATAGACAGTAATACCACTTATTACTAGCATACATGGGATCAATAATATGAATTTACAATGCTTCATCATCTAAATTCTCCTGTAATAGAAAAGTAGTGATTTCTTGTTCGAGCAATGGATTGATGTCCGTACCGGATTCAATATCACTGACATAAACTGAGAGGATATCATCCAATATCACTTCTTCCACCTCATCTGATTGCAAATCCAAAGTAGAATTCTCATCCATGATATCAGCCAATTGGACAGCTGAGGAATTAGTGGGTAATTTTTGTTGTGGCATATCAATTGTTTTTTGAGAAATTCCAATCCACAATAAGACACATGCAGCAATGGAAGTAGAAGTACCAATAAGAATCTTTGGAATCAATAAGCTCTTTGTCTTTTTCAATGGAAAGAGGACGCCTACAGAAGCTACGTCCTCATTCATCATAAGCAAGATATCTTCCTTTCTCAAGGCATCAAACACCCTTTTAAGTGCATGATATTCTTGTTCTAGATCATTCGAATGAGCTATAGCATGTTCTACAAGTGCATGGTCTTCAGGTTGCAATGTCCCATGTATAAAGTCGGGTAACATATGAGAGATATGTTCATGATTCATTGTATTGTTCCTTCTTTTCTTGAAGAAAGATATTGAGATAATTTTTGTACTGCTTGAAAATAATTTGCCTTTAAGCCACCGATACTGGTACCCAGCATTTCAGAGATTTCTTCATAAGACAATTCTTCTACATGTCTAAGGATGAATGTCTCTCTCTGCTTTTCAGGCAATATGGACATACATTGCTGAAAGAAGTGAGAAAACTCAGAATCATTGATCAATATATCGGCCTTTTCATCTGATGCTATGTCCGGTACTTCCATGTGAATATGTGTACCTTTTCTTTTCTTTTTGTCTAGAGCATTCAAGCAAAGATTTCTGGTAATCGCATAGAGCCATGTTTGAATCTTTGCATCTCCACGAAAATAATCCAGAGAATGGAATGCTTTGATAAATACTTCTTGTGTCATGTCCTTAGCATCTTCATCATCTTTCATATACCGCATTGCCGTTGAATGGACGAATCGTTTAAAACTTTTCATCATTACATTCATTGCATTATGTGTATGACCTTGTGCAAGAAGTTGTTGTATGTCTTGTTCAGGATTCACTCTTCTCCGACAAAAAAAAATTCCCATGGAAAGAACACGGGAATTAGACATTATCACTCTAAATTTGGTTTAACCTTATTCTATTTTACCAATTTCTAGAATCTCATATTCAATCTCACCTGCTGGAACCTTGGTAATAACAGTATCACCGATAGTTTTTCCAAGAAGTGCTTTACCCAATGGAGATGAAACTGCCAATTTGTTTGCTTGGAAATCTGCTTCTTCAGCACTTACAAGAGTATACTCTACCGTTTTACCGGTTGTATTATTCTTAAGCTTTACTTTAGACAAAATATAGATCTTATCATCCGGTAGATCTTTGGGGTCGATCACTTGAACTTTCATAAGTGTTGACTCCAATCGAGAAATACGCATTTCTAAAAGTTCTTGCTCATGCTTTGCAGCATCATAATCAGCATTCTCAGACAAATCGCCATGTGATCGAGCATAGGCAATTTTTTCAGCAATCTCGGTTCTCCCCTTACCCTTGAGTTGCTTGAGTTCATCTTCAATTTTCGCGACACCTTCGCGGGTCATATATACTGGACCGGATGACATGGATTTCTCCAAAGAGAGTATAGTATAGCAAAAAAAGACAAAGCCGTTATTTCCATAACGACTTTGCCTCGAGCCGTACATTTAGTACATGGCAAAAGTATTGAATTTACAGGAGATGGCAAAACATCAAAGGTGTGTCAATAAGTGACCCATTTTCACCTTTTTTGTCTCTAAATATTCACGATTGACAGGATTAGGTTGCATTTCTATTGGCACTCGTTCGACCACTTCAAGACCATAACTTTCCAATCCTACTCTTTTTGTAGGATTATTCGTGAGCAAACGCATTTTTCTAATGCCAAGAGAAGCAAGTATTTGAGCTCCGATGCCATAATCTCGTGGATCAGGCTGAAAACCCAATTGAACATTTGCTTCAACAGTATCGAGTCCTTGTTCTTGTAAAGAATATGCCTTGACTTTATTGACTAGCCCAATTCCTCTTCCCTCTTGACGCATATATAGCAATACACCTTTTTCTGCTTGCTCAATCATGGTAAGAGCTGCAGACAATTGAGGTCCACAATCGCAACGAAGTGAGTGAAAAATATCACCCGTGAGACATTCACTATGAACACGAACCAAAATGGGTTCATTCTCATTCCAAGTACCTTTTACCAAAGCTACATGCTCTTTACCATCAACAGTATTGGCAAACACTTTAAGCGTAAAATCTCCGAATTCAGTGGGCAATTGTGCCTCGGCCACCGGCTCGACCAATTGTTCTTTATTCAATCGATACTTAATGAGGTCTTTTACCGTTATGATAGATAATCCATGCTTTTCAGAGAATTCCATCAATTGCGGAGTTCGCATCATCGTACCATCTTCGGCAAGGATTTCACATAGAACTCCAACAGACTTAAGATTTCCGAGTTTCATGAGATCGACCACTGCTTCGGTATGGCCTGCTCTGCGTAATACGCCTTCTTCGACAGCAATTAATGGAAATATATGACCGGGCCTTCCAAAATCTTCAGGCTTGACATCATCATGTACTAATGCTTTGATTGTAGCAGAACGATCACTCGCAGAAATACCGGAACTTGTTCCATGCAGATAATCAATCGAAACTGTAAACTTTGTACCATGTAATGCTGTATTATCAGGTACCATGGGAGCAAGATCTAATGCAAGTGCTTTTTCTGGTGGCATTGCCACACAGATCAAACCTTTTGCTTGAGAAGCCATGAAATTGACCAATTCCGGAGTACAAAATTCTGCGGCACAGATTATATCACCTTCATTTTCACGATCTTCATCATCAAGCACGACAACAACTTTGCCTGCTTTCAAATCTTTGATTGCTTGCTCTATGGAATCAAACGTATTTTTCATGTATTATTGGGTTTGTACCTGAGAAATTGCAACCTTGTCAATCTTGATGATTGTTGTGTCAGCAATCTTTAATTTGATAATGCCTGATTCATCAACAGAATCTACGATGCCGTGAATACCCGCGGAAGTGACCACTTTATCACCCTTTTTGAGTTCAGAGACCATCTTCATATGATCATTGTGCCTTTTTCTCTGCGGGCGAATCATGAGAAAATAGAATA
>JALRFC010000188.1 GCA_023253875.1 Candidatus Kapaibacterium sp. | reverse complement strand
GATTCTTCGCTATGCTCAACTTTGCTCGGGAACCCGACCAATCCCAATATTTCTCAGATGCTTTGAGAAATAATTCATTTCGAATTTCTAAGATTTCAGCTTCTGCAATAGTGGGATTCAGTTCAGCTATTTGAATGGAAGCACGATTTTTGTCGATCATGATATTTCGCCACAGTGGAAGCATAATTCCGAAGGACACTTCACCTGAGACTTGGGTATTCATATCCTCATCAAATAACCCCAGATTGCGCCTCCAACCTGCTATGAATTTCGGACCCCAGTATACCGGTATTTCCATAGTGGCAGAAGATGTCTGTGATGTAAAAGCATCATTTTTGTTTTTACCTCCAATTTCAGCACTCAATTGTGGATCGAGCCCTGCCCATGCACGCATGATCTGTGCTTCGGCTCTATTCCTGCCAAGTCTAATCTCATTCAGTTTGGGATGATTTGCATTAACGATAGCGAGTACTTCTTCCAATGTCAGAGTATCAATTGGCTTGATATCAGATGCTTGAGCGAATGCTTCATATCGTACACAATACAAAACACAACAGATGCAGATTATTGAGAATAGATTCATTCCTTCTCCGTATCAGCTTCTTTTACTTCTTTCGAATACGTTGCATTCTTAGGTTTTTTGACTGTTGGAGGGAAACCATTGAGTTGTCTCCATATTTCCCAACCAAGGGAAACCACATTCAATTGCATCCATCCTGAAGCTTGTGTACCTGGTCTGAGATATTCAGCTGAAGGCCATGGTTCATCATTCGGATCCGGTTTAACGATGATTCTGAATTGTCCCCCAAAAGATTCATCTTCAATTGCATCTATCACCGAGATGACACCACCAAAGGTACCAACAGATGCACCAGGCCAACCACGAATTATGAATGCCGGGAATCCATCAAATTGAATACGAACTTTTCTTCCTTTAGTAAGCAAAGGAGCATCATTTCCGGATATGGTCAATTCCACGGCCGGCGTATTCATTTCAGGTGCAAGGATTGCTAGTTTTTCTCCTTGCTTTACTGTTTCACCTGCTCCTATAGTATAGAGTCTGACAATTTTTCCTTTACTTGGCGCGCGCACAATTGATGCATTTCTCCTAGAGAACATTGCATTCATTTCTGACCTACCCTTAAAGAGAGAATTGTCTATAGAAGCTACTGTTTCCAGAGCTTTGGACTCATCAGCCATAGCTTTTACTATTTTGGAAGTACCTTCTGATTCTTTGTTCTTCACATTCTCCAATGCCTCGCTTTCCATTCTTCGAGAAGCCTCGACTTCAGCAACTTGACTATTATAAGAAACTTCGGCTCTTTGTAATTCCAATTGCGCATTTTCAAACTGTCTCTGAGATAATAATCCTTTATCAAATAAAGCTTTTCTATCTTGGAATCGTTGTTTTGCAACAGATACATCCAAAGTGTTTTGCTTAATTCGCTCTTCAGTCGCTATTCGTTTTTGCTTGGCTTGTTGAACTTTTTCAAGTGAAGACCTAACGCTTGCTTCTCTTGCTGAGGATTCAGCAGAAATTTGTTTTCTTAAAGCATCTAGTTGTGACATGATACTATTTCTTCTATTTTCTATTGCTTGTAATTGGGCTTGTTGATTCTCCAATAAAGCACTATCCAAAAATTTTGAATCGATATCTTGCAAGACTGCAATTGTATCCCCTTCTTCTACATGTTGTCCTTCTTGCACATGCCATTTGACAAGTCTGCCGGTGATTTGAGCATTGATGTTTTGAGGTCTTTGACCGGGTATCAATGCGGTTACTTGTCCTTTACCCGCTACGGTTTGAACCCAGGGAACATAATTCAGTATTATAAAAATCAACACCAATATCCCTGTTATGATATAAGCCATTATACGAAGGGAATTGGGCGATCTAACAGCAGATATTGCATTCGAGGCAATGAAACCGGATTTGCTTTCACGGAATGGAACAGTAATACCTTGTTTTTTGCTATAATCCACGTTATTTGCTCCCTGCAGAATGATTGGATACTTTATGCGCATTGATGATAAGCGATAAATCGGGGAACATAGAACGTAAGACAGAATTTTCTTGCAGTGATAATGCCTCTGGAGTCCCTTGCTCTGCTATAATGCCATTATCAAGTACATATACATAGTCAGAGCACATGAGCACTTCAGGATCATGAGTTATAGAAAGTACTGTCCAATTATAGTCTGCACAATTAAGTTCTTTGAGGATTGCAAGTTTCATGTGTTCTTCAATTCCGGTAAAAGCTTCATCCAGAATCAATAATCTAGGTTTATGAACTATCGCACGAGCAATCATGAGTCTTCGAATTTGTCCTGTAGACAGGTTTCTACCATGAGATAATACTTTTGTATGCAGGCCTTTGGGTAATCTCAAGAATTCTTCATCTAACTTAGTGAGTCGAATTGCTTTCATTACATCTCGGCCGGTGACCCATTCTCTTCCAAGTGTAATATTGTCCCATACAGTTCCATCGAATATTTCATCATGTGGAAATACAAGTCCTATATTTTTTCGAATACTCGCAAGATCCAATCTTCGGACATCCACATCATCAATGAGTATACTTCCCATCGAAGGTTCAAGAACTCCCAAGAATAATTGTGAAAGCGTTGACTTACCTGCGCCACTCTTCCCAACAAGAGCAACATGACTTCCTGAATGAACGGAAAAATGGATATCCTTCAAGAGTGGCCGAGCATCATAGGCAAATGAAACATGTTCGCAATGAATAGTCAAACCACTGGAAGAATCTAGGAGCTTTTCACCACCTCGTCTTTCCATTGGAATATCAGTAACCAATGATACTTTGTCAAAGGCAGTCAATGTATCATAAATCACTTCCAATTGATTAGTTAATTTCTCAAGGGAATTGATAAGCGTGACAATCACAATTTCAGTGGCAACCAATTGTCCCAATGTTATTTGTCTTTCAAAGACAAGCCAACCACCAACCGCGAGTACACCTGTGTTTACAGCTGCACGAATAAATGTAAAACCAAGTTGTTGTCTGAGGAGAATCTTAAAATGTTGATTTCTATATTTCACATAATCATTAGCAAGAACATCAATTCTCTTGAAAATATATTCATTGGAGCCAATTAGTTTAAAAGAACCAACGCTTCTTGCCATATCTTCCAAAAATGCTGCGACATCATATTTTTTCTTCGATTCCGCCATGCTAGTTTTTAATCCATTTTTGCCGAGTACATAAACAAGCAATAGAGAAAAGACCAGCAACATTACACCAAGTGCCAGGAGTTCAGGACTGATGAAGATAAGTAATCCCAATCCTGCTGCTCCAATCACAACAGCAGAAAGTCCATCTATCAATAATTTTCGAATACCCTTTTGAAGAGTGACGACATCAAAAAATCTATTGAGTAATTCCGGTGCATAAGTGGAACTGAAGAGTTCTTGTTTTGCATGTGGAAATTTATATCCAATCTCAAATGCTGTATTGACAAATATTCTCTGTTGAAGTAATTCAACAACATACAATTGTGCAATTCCAACTCCTCCGGCAACGAGTATTCCAGTAAATATGATTGCTGATAATACAATCAAAGGCATGGTAAATACACCTGCAGAGATTGTTGTCACTAATGCATTTATCGTCAATGGCGTGACTAGCGAAACCAAACCAATCAAGATTGCATAAATAGTGATCACATAAATGTCTCTTCGTTCAAACTTGATATACTGTAAGGCACGCTCAACAGGACTTATCTCAACTGTATCAATATGCTGTTCTAGTTCTCTCATCTCTTCAAGACTTGAATTTACAATCAACATTGGCAATCCTTCATGATGAATGGAACGCCATTCTGTATAATACGGATGAACGAGCCACAATTCTTGTTCCTTTTTAGAGGAAAACATAGATGATATCAATCGTGCATATTCTGATTCATCTTGCGTATTCTCTAGTGCAATGGCATGCAATCCCAAGAGCGTAGATGTTGGAGTTGAATGCAAACATGTTTCGGAAATAGGCAAAGTA
>JALRFC010000187.1 GCA_023253875.1 Candidatus Kapaibacterium sp. | reverse complement strand
GAACAAGTCAGACATAGACGCTGGGGAACCGATGCTGTGCGTTTGGAAGTAGAGGCATCTACTTCCAAAGACGTTGTACACATGCTATGCAAATCAATGGAGCTTAATCCGGATGATATCTATTTTTCCGATATTCCATTGAATGTAAGTGATTTTTATACCCTCTATAAAGTAGATAAACCACAATTGAAGGATACTCCTTTTCTTTCTCGGCAATACCCGGAATTTATGGGAACCTCTTCAGACATATTTGATCAAATCAAAAAGAAGGATTTATTGGTTCATCATCCTTTTGATTCATTTACTTCAAGTGTAGTTCGATTTCTACAAGCTGCATCAACCGATGACCACGTATTAGCGATCAAAATCACATTGTATCGTGCTGGTGGTTCTTCTCCAGTCATAGAAGCTCTTAAAATTGCAGCCGAAAATGGTAAACAAGTCACAGCATTTGTCGAGTTAAGGGCACGTTTTGATGAAGAAAACAATATTAATTGGGCTAAGGAATTGGAGAATGTCGGCGTCCATGTTGTGTATGGTGTACTCGGTCTAAAAATCCATAGTAAGATTGCAATGGTGGTGAGAAAAGAGCATAAGATCAGAACTTATCTTCATCTGAGCACAGGTAATTATAATGTGTCAACTTCTAGAGTGTACACTGATATAGGATACTTTACCTGTCGTGAAGATTTTGTGAATGATGCAATTCATCTGTTTAATATGTTGACAGGGTATTCTCATCATGAACATTGGGATCGTTTTTCTGTAGCACCTGATCATTTACGTAATGATATTGTAGATTTGATAGCAAGAGAAACAAATACTTCAACTCCTGACAAACCTGGTAGAATCATTGCTAAAATGAATGCTTTGGTTGATCGGAATGTTATTGATGCATTATATAAAGCATCACAACAAGGAGTCAAAATACATCTCATTATCAGAGGTGTTTGTTCTCTCATTCCAAACATACCCGGTTTAAGTGAACATATAACGGTTACAAGCGTGATAGGAAGATTTCTAGAGCATAGCAGGATATTTTATTTTGCGAATAATGGTTCTCCTGAAATTTATCTATCATCAGCTGATTGGATGCCAAGAAATTTCAATAATAGAGTAGAAATCATGTTCCCTATTTTGGATAAAAAATCTTTTTCATTATTGGAACATATACTATCCACATATATAGAAGATAATGCATCTTCTTGGTTACTTACGTCATCTGGTGAGTATACAAGACCTACTCATACAAATGTACAATTCAATGCGCAACAACACTTTCTTCGAGAATTAATCACATTAAAAACTATTCCAGCTAAATTGAAGACACTCTAAATGCATATTCCTTTCCTTCTATCTCGGAAATATCTGTTTTCGATTAAACATCATTCATTTATTTCATTCATAAATGTACTATCATTTTTAGGATTATTGATAGGTATTGCATCATTGATATGCGTGACTTCCATTTTCAATGGTTTTCGATTATTGGTCAGGGATATGTTATTAACCATTGATCCACATATTCGCATCACAATGAATGATGAGTTGAAACATGGCGATATAACAGAACGATTGAAATATTATATACAAACTTTGAAAGTACAGGAAAGTACCTCAACAAAGATTATTATCAGCCATAAAGAAATTACGCAAGCAGGGATGATGTTAGGAGTCCAATATTTCAATGCAAAAGAACCTAATAGAGTTGCTATCGGTATAGGTTTGGCGGATAAACTTGGAGTGAAAATAGGCGATACTATTTCATTATCAACTCCGAGTATGTTAGACATCGCAATTTCAGGGATGACAATACCGGTGGGAATTCGTGTTATTATTGATAGCGTCTTTCAAATTAGTTCTGGAGTGCAATATGATAATTCATTTTTAATGGGTAATCTTCAATTTCTACTTAATAATGGTATTGCTGGAAAAAAATATACAGACTTATATATTGAACATCCTGATGATGTTGATGGACTCAAATCTTCACTGCAACAAGATCCATTACTGCAAAAGCTACACATTGAAACTTGGAAGGATTTACATAAGGACTTGTATTCTACCATGGAATTTGAACGGAATATGAGTTTTATCATATTGGGTATTATTTCATTTGTATCTGCATTCAATATTTTGATTGCCATGTGGATGATGGTAAAGTCGAAACTCAAGGATATAGCCATGTTACTGTCCATGGGTGCAAATGAGAAAGACATTCGCTGGACATTTTTACTACAAGGGTTGATAATCGGAACAATGGGCTCTGTTTTGGGTGGATGCGTGGGTACTGTACTTTGTTATGGGCAACAATATTATGGATGGATTTCCCTACCCAATAGCATAGTTCCAACTATGCCGATTGCACTTTCATATGATATTGTTTGTATCAGCATTATACTTGGAATTGTCGTATCTGGAATTGCAGGAATATATCCTTCATTGTTGGCTACACAAACAAATATAAGTGAGCAATTAAGACAAGAATAAAAAAGCCGATCATTGATCGGCTTAATAATTATGGCTTGGTTTGTTCCGGAGCTTGTTGTTGTTGAGCAGGCGGTGTTTGTGGAGCCGCTGGCTTTTGAACTGGAGTTGATGGCGGAACAATCGGCTTTGCAGCATTAACAGTAGCCGGATCTCTTGTTATATCACCAGGGTTCAACAAGAATTTATTAGCCAATAATGCTATAACCATTATAGTGGCACCAATGACTATTGTAATTTTTGTCAATAAATCAGATGCTCTACGAGAGCCAAACATAGTACCAAGTTGATTACCAAATCCGGACATTGATGTCGTCATATCGCCCTTACCCGGTTGTATCAAAACTGCAGTTATAAGCAATAAACCGAGAATAATCATCAAAATAATCGCGAGTGTAAACATAGCGTTACCGTCAATATAATGTTTGCAATAAGTTGCAAAGATACAATATTCCAACATAAAATCATGCTGATATTTCCCTTCTTATGGCTATTTCCTCTTGATAGTGACAATACGATTATATGCTCTTTGATAGTCGTTTTTACCTGAATTTCTCGGTTTCAATGGTGAAAGTATGATTTCCTTATGAACCAATGGAAAATGCGCAGCAACTGAATCTGCCCTTCTTTTAGCCAAATTTGAGTTTAATTCTATATCACCACTTAAGTCTGTAAATGCTTCAATAGTGATTGTATCTCTTTCATTGAGGCTTGTAGAGAACATTTGAATGGTACTCATATCAATACTTCTCAGTTTATCGCCATTTGAATCAAATAATACAGCTATTTCACGTATGAGCGCATGTTGACTATACCTAAGAGGTTTAGGCACGGTGATCTCCGATTGATACATTTTTTTCTGTTTACCGGAATTCACAATTATCCTAATCAATCCATATGTACTTTCCATAGGGATACTATCAATCATAATTTCAGAGTTTGCAATGCCTTTACCCTTTTTGAGTAGTGTATCAGTTTCTAGGTCCAATAAGGCCCAATCAAATTCAATCGGCTTCTTTGATTCACAAACCCAAGTAATCTTTGGAGCATATATGAGCGTATCATAGAATACTTTTTGAAATGGTTTTATCAGATCATCATCTTTGATTCTAAATACTTTTTGAGTGATTGGATCTTCAGAAACTCTAAAAGTTATTCGAGATGAATCAATCCTCGCCGTATTTGCTATATCCGACATTACTTGTTTGTAATGAATGGAGTCCATTCCTTTTGATATTTCAACAATAAGTAAGTTTGATGACAATTCTTGCATTCTTCTTGAGAGTGTATCCATCATTAATGGATAATGACAAGATCCATCTTCTTCGATACATTGTAAATCTGATACAGAATATTCATCTGAATTTAGAATGATATCAGGGTACACTATATCTAAAAATGGTATATAATGAATTTCTGGTGTTATAGTCAATGAACCCGGAATAACACTAGTTTGTACTATGCGTATGTGCTCTTCACTCGAATTTGAGATACTTTCTTCACGCTTTATATCAGGTATGACATTAGGTTTTTGTATT